>JBAWZV010000001.1:300000-510207 GCA_037142875.1 Actinomycetes bacterium
TCGGCGATCACGAGTGGTACGACTACTCGGCGAAGTACGACGAGGGCGGCATGGATCTCCTCATCCCGGCGCGGATCGGGCCGGGAGAGGCCGAGAGTGCCCGCGCGTGCGCCGTCAGGGCGTTCGTCGCGACCGAGTGCGAGGGTATGGCGCGGGTCGATCTCTTCGTCGCGCGCGACGGTACGGTGCTCGTGAACGAGCTCAACACGATCCCTGGGTTCACGGGCACGAGCGTGTACGCCAGGCTGTTCGAGGCATCCGGGGTCCCGTACCCGACGCTCCTCGAGCGCCTGCTCGCACTCGCACTCGCACGGCACGACCGCCGAGCCTGCCTCTCGTTCTAGCGCGCCCGGAAGCGAGGCGACCTGCGTGAGCGTCGTGCCGTCCCGGGAGAGCCGAACGACACGGCTGTCGGGCGTATGGCAGTAGATCCCGTCGGGCCAGGTCGCGTTCGGCGGGGTGACGCAGCGCATCTCCTTAACGCCCTGAGCGAACGCGGCAAACGGGCGAGCGGGGGCTACGCCAGCGTGGCCTCGAGCGCGTCCGCCCAGACATCGAGCGACTCCTCGAGTTCCGCGTCCGTGATCACGAGCGGCACGAGAACGCGAATGGCGTTGCCGTGAATGCCGCAGGTGATCAGGAGGAGTCCACGCGCGAGGGCAGCGTCAATAACGGCGTGCGCAATCTCCTTGGCGGGCTCCTTCGAGATCGGATCGGAGACAAACTCGATCGCAAGCATCGACCCGAGACCACGCACGTCGCCGATGACTGGCCAGCGCTCCTGCCACGCGAGCATCCGGGCGCGGATGGTCTCACCGATCGCCGCCGACCGCTCGACGAGATGCTCCTCCTCGATCGTGTCGAGCACCGCGAGGGCAGCCGCCAGGGCGACCGGGTTGCCGACGTACGTCCCCCCGATCCCGCCGGGAGCCGGGGCGTCCATGATCTCGGCGCGTCCGAGCACGCCAGAGAGCGGCAGACCGTTCGCGATCGACTTGGCGACGCAGATCAGGTCGGGCTCGATCCCCGTGTGCTCCATGCCGAAGAAGCGTCCCGTGCGGCCGAAGCCCGTCTGCACCTCGTCGGCGATCAGCACGATGCCGTGCGTGTCGCACAGAGCCCGCACGCCAGCGACGAACTCGGGGGGGGCGGCGAGGAACCCGCCCTCGCCCTGCACCGGCTCGATGATGATCGCAGCGACGCTCGTCGGCGCAACCTGGGAGGAGAACGCCCGCTCGAGAGCGGCAAGCGCGTCTGCCGTCGTGATCCCGCGATAGGCGTTCGGGAACGGAACCCGGTAGACCTCGGGCGCGAACGGGCCGAGTCCCGCCTTGTACGGTGTCGCCTTCGAGGTTAGCGTCAGCGAGAGCAGCGTGCGCCCGTGGAACGCACCCTCGAACGCGATCACGGCGGGGCGCTTGGTGTAGGCCCGCGCGAACTTGACGGCGTTCTCGACGGCCTCGGTACCGGCGTTGAAGAACGCTGCCTTGACCGGGCCGGAGATCGGCGCGAGAGCAGCCAGACGCTCGGCGAGGTCGGCGTAGACCTCGTAGGGGACGATCGTGAAGTCGGTGTGGGCGAAGAGATCAAGCTGCTGCTGCGCGGCCGCAACGACGGCGGGATGCGAGTGGCCGACGTTGAGGCTGCCGACGCCGCCGGTGAAGTCGATGAAGCTGTTGCCGTCGACGTCGGTGATCGTGACGCCGCGCGCGGAGGCCGCGACCACCGGGAACGTCAGCGCGAGTGGGCTTGCGACGCTGCGCTCGATGCGCTCGCAGATCTCCCGGGAGCGGGGCCCCGGAACCTCGGTCTGCAGGTGAATTGCGCGGGTCGTCGCCATGGCGCCAGCCTAGCTGAGCCCCCGTAGGCCCATCACGTGGCAGAATCCGCGATCGTGGTGCTCTCCGACAGGACGATTACAGCGCAGCTCGCCGCCGGGCGGATCGAGATCGATCCGTACGACCCGGCGCTCCTGCAGCCCTCGAGCGTCGATGTCCGCGTCGATCGCTACTTCCGCGTCTTCCGCAACAACCTCTACCCCTACATCGACGTCAAGGCCGAGCAGCCCGATCTCACCGAGCTCGTCGAGATCGGCGACGAGCCGTTCGTGCTGCACCCGGGCGAGTTCGTGCTTGGCTCGACGCTCGAGCGGGTCAAGCTGCCCGACGATCTCGTTGCCCGGCTCGAAGGCAAGAGCTCGCTCGGACGCCTCGGGCTCCTCATCCATTCGACTGCCGGGTTCATCGACCCTGGCTGGGATGGGCACGTCACGCTCGAGCTCTCGAACGTCGCCAGCCTGCCAATCACGATCTACTACGGGATGAAGATCGGGCAGATCTCGTTCATGCAGCTGACCGAACCTGCGGCGACCCCGTACGGGTCGGGTGCGCTGGGGTCGAAGTACCAGGGCCAGAAGGGCCCAACCCCGAGCCGGTACTGGAAGAACTTCTCCGGTTAACGAGAAAGACCGCCGGTGGCAAAGACACACGTCGGCCCCTCTCTCGGGATCTCGCTGGGATGTCGTCGAGGCGATTCCCGGAGACGGTCCCGGGCACGCACCTCTACGAGCTAGCGCCCCCGGTCGGCCGGCCTGGTGAAAGTTCAACCACGCTCCGCCTCGACCGCCTCCCGTACCCAGCAGGTCGCGAGATGGTCATTCACGACGCCACACGCCTGCATTGCGGCGTACATCGTCGTCGGGCCGAGAAACCGGAACCCGGCGGCGCGCAGCCGCTTGGCGAGCGCAGCCGACTCCGGCGTCGAGGCAACCCACTCTCGCTGAGAGCGTGGGGGCTGCGGCCGCGAGGATGCCTCCGCCCAGAAGAGCTCGGGTAGTGGCGTGCCGCCAGCGCGGAGCGCAACGGTCGCACGGGCGTTTGCGATGGTGGCCTCGATCTTGCCGCGGTGCCGCACGATCCCGGCGTCACCAAGGAGACGGGTGATAACGGCGTCGCCGAAGGTCGCGACGGTGTCGGGCTCGAACCCAGCGAACGCCCCACGAAACGCCTCACGCTTACGCAGAATCGTCAGCCACGAGAGCCCCGACTGGAAGCCTTCCAGGCAGAGCCGCTCGTAGATCCCGCGCTCATCCCGGACAGGCCGGCCCCACTCCTCGTCGTGATAGGCCTGGTAGGCCGGGTCGTCCGTGGGCCAGCAGCGAACCGGGGCAGTCACACGTCGATCTTGACGATCCCGTCCTCGACCCGGACCGGGAATGTCTTGACCGGCAGGTAGGCGGGAAGCGAGAGAGCCTTCCCGGTCTTGATCTCGAACGAGGCGCCGTGACGCGGGCAGACGACCGTCCCGTTCGCGGGGTTCCACGCGCCAAGGCAGAGCGGGCCGTCGTCGTGGGAGCAGCGATCCTCGATCGCGAGCAACTCGCCGTCGCAGTTGTAGACACCGACCGAGACGTCGCCCTCCTCGACGAGCTTCATCGTTCCGGGCGGCAGATCGGCAAGCGGAGCGACGTCGATCTCAGGCAATGTCGAGCCCCTGCCATTCGTCGGGCAGTGCCGTTCCCTTCGAGCGATGGAGTGCGACCTTCAGCACCCCGAGGCCGAGGATTGCGCACTTCAGGCGTACCGGGGTCAGCGGGATGCCGATCTCGTCGATCAGCTCCTCCTTGGGAAACGCCGCGACCTCCGACAGCTTCTTGCCCTTGACGAGCTCCGTGAGCATCGAGGTTGACGCCTGCGAGATCGCGCAGCCGCGCCCTTCGAAGCGGATGTCCTCGATCGTCTCGCCGTCCTCCGCGAACATCACCGAGATCGCCACCTCGTCGCCACAGAGCGGGTTCTGGCCCTCGGCGTGGGCGTGGGCGTGGGCAAGCGTCCCGAAGTTGCGCGGGTTCTTGTAGTGGTCGAGGATGTTCTCGCGGTAGAGGTCGTCGAAGTCGCTCATGGTCAGCCGAGCAGCTCTTTCGCCTTGCGTACCGAGGCGCCGAGCCGGTCGATCTCATCTGGAAGCGTATAGAGGTAGAAGCTGGCCCGGTTCGTTGCCGGGACACCGAGCTTTCGCATCAGCGGCTGGCAGCAGTGGTGGCCAGCCCGGATCGCGATCGCATCGAGGTCGAGGATCTGCGCCATGTCGTGCGGATGGACGCCCTCGACATCGAACATCACGATGCCGGCTCGTCGCTCCGCCGGTGGCCCGTACAGGGTCATTCCCGGGATCTCTCCGAGGACGTCGAGCGCGTAGGCGACGAGCTCGTGCTCGTAGGCGGCGATGGCGTCGAGGCCTGCCGCTTCGAGGTAGTCGATCGCGGCGCCGAGCCCGACCGCCTCGGCGACGGGCGACGTCCCCGCCTCGAACTTCGCAGGGAGCTGGGCCCACGTCGACTGCTCGTCACCGACGTCGCGGATCATGTGGCCCCCGAGCAGGAACGGCTCCATCTCGAGCAGGAGCTCGGTGCGGCCCCAGAGAAACCCGATGCCGCTCGGCCCGCACATCTTGTGGCCGGAGACGGCGATGAAGTCGGCGCCGAGGGCCTGCACGTCGAGGCGAAGGTGGGGAGCGGCCTGTGCCGCGTCGCAGACGAGAATCGCGCCACGCTCGTGGGCGAAGGCGGCGATGCGCTGCGTGTCGGCGATCGTGCCGAGCGAGTTGGAGACGATGTTCGACGCAACGATCTTGACGTTCTCGATCTCCGCGACGGCATCGAGTTGCGGGTCGCCGTTGTCGTCGATCGGAATGATGCGGAACTCAGCGCCGGTGCGGCGAGCGACGTACTGCCAGGGCACGAAGTTCGAGTGGTGCTCAAGCTGGGTCGCAAGGACGACGTCGCCCGGGCCGAGCCTGGCAAGGCCGTAGGCGTACGCGACGAGGTTGAGCGCCTCGGTGGCGTTCCGCACGAAGATGATCTCGCGGTCGGTCGGGGCATTTACGAACGCTCGCACCTTCTCGCGCGCCCCCTCGAGGCCCGCGGTGGCACGCTCGCTGAGCGCGTAGACGCCCCGGTGCACGTTCGAGTACGACGTCTCGTAGAACTCCGTCATGGCGTCGAGCACCTGCCGCGGCTTCTGCGATGTCGCAGCGGAGTTCAGGTAGACAAGCGGCTTGCCGTTGAACTCCTGCTCGAAGATCGGGAAGTCGCCACGCAGCCTGCGCGCATCGAGCACCTCCGCCTCGCGAACCGCCATGGGCCTACTGTAGCGACGTGCTTCTTCGCACCGCAGTCGGCCACGATGCGCGCTCCATGGCCTGCCCTCGCAGTGGCGCTCTGATCAGGCCTGCGGGATTCGCGCTTCGAGCGCGGCGCCGAGAGCTTCCCGAACCGGCTCGAGATCGATCCGGTCGAGGATGTCCTGGAAGAAGCCGCGAACGATGAGGCGCTCGGCCTCGGCACGGCTGAGACCTCGCGCCATCAGGTAGAAGAGCTCCTCGCGATTGACCCGGCCGATCGTTGCGCCGTGGGTGCAACGGACGTCGTTGGCCATGATCTCGAGCCCCGGGATCGAGTCGGCGTGCGCAGAGTCGGACAGGAGCAGGTTGCGGTTCTCCTGGTAGGCGTTCGTCTTCTGCGCCTCCTGCTCAACGCGGATCATCCCGCGCCAGACCGAGCGGGCATCCTCGCGGAGTGCGCCCTTGAAGGCGAAGTCGGACTCGGTAGACGGAGCCATGTGCTCCTGGAAGGTGTCGTAGTCGAGGTGTTGCTCGCCGTCGGCGAAGTAGGCACCCGTCACGCGGGAGGTGGCTCCCGGACCGCTCAGGTCGTTCTGGATCCGGATCTTGCCCTTCTTCGATCCGAAGCCGCCGGCGACCCAGTCGAGGACGGCGTCGCGCTCGACGCGCGCGTGGTGCGTCGCGAAGTGCCACGTCTCGCGGGAGAGGTTCTGGATCGAGACGTACTCGAACTTCGCTGCCTGACCGACGAACACCTCGGCAACTGCGTTGGAGTACGACGAGAGCGCCGGATCCGAGGAGGCGTACTCCTCGATCAGCGAGAAGTTCGACCCCTCGTCGGCAACGACGAGCAGTCGCCAGAAGAGCGAGCCGCCCGGGACGGTGTTCGTGATCCGAACGTAGAGGGGCTGCTCAAGCTGGACGCCCTTCGGGACGTGGACGAGCAGCCCGTGTTCCCAGACGGCGGCGTTGTGCGCCGCAAACTTCTCGTTCCACCCGACGAGCGAGTAGAGCAGCTCGTGCGACTCGTTGAGCGGCGCAAAGGTGATGCCCTCCGGCGCCCGGTCGATCTGGATCCCGGCCTCGGTGACGTACGCCACACCGGCCACGTCGAGGTCGAGCATGGTCCCGCCAGACCTGGTCTCAACGCCAGGGACTGTCCCTGGGACATGGCCGAACGAGGCAGGGTCGAAGCCGCGGAGATCCGTGAAACGCCAGGACTCCTCGGTTGTCGTCGGCAGCGGCAGCTCGGCATAGCGAGCAACCGCGTCGGCGTTAGCCAACCGAGCCCTCCATCTGGAGCTGGATCAGGCGGTTCATCTCGACGGCGTACTCGAGCGGAAGCTCCTTCGTGATCGGCTCGACAAAGCCCGACACGACCATCGCGCTCGCCTCGGACTCGGAGAGACCGCGCGACATGAGGTAGAAGAGCTGCTCGTCGCCGATCTTCGAGACGGTCGCCTCGTGGCCGATGTCGACCTCGTTCTCGTCGATCCGGATGTAGGGGTAGGTATCGGAGCGCGACGCGTCGTCGAGGATGAGCGCGTCGCAGACAACCTTCGACTTCGCCCCCTTCGCACCCTTCGCGACCTCGAGCAGCCCGCGGTACCCGGCGCGCCCACCGTTCTTCGAGATCGACTTCGACGTGATCACCGAGGTGGTGTTCGGGCCCACGTGGACGCACTTGCCTCCCGCGTCCTGATGCTGGCCGGCTCCGGCGAACGCGATCGAGAGCACCTCGCCGTGGGCGTGGTCGCCCATCAGCCAGATGGCGGGGTACTTCATGGTCAGCTTCGACCCGAGGTTCCCGTCGACCCACTCCATCGTCGCGCCCTCTTCGGCAACGGCACGCTTGGTAACGAGGTTGTAGACGTTGTTCGACCAGTTCTGGATCGTCGTGTAGCGGCAGCGGCCGCCCTTCTTCACGAGGATCTCGACGACCGCCGAGTGGAGCGAGTCGCTCGAGTAGATCGGAGCGGTGCACCCTTCGACGTAGTGGACGTACGCACCCTCGTCGACGAGAATCATCGTCCGCTCAAACTGACCCATGTTCTCGGCGTTGATCCGGAAGTAGGCCTGGAGCGGAAGCTCGATCTTGACGCCCTTCGGTACGTAGATGAACGAGCCGCCCGACCAGACCGCCGTGTTCAGCGCGGCGAACTTGTTGTCATTCGAGGGGATGATTGTCCCGAAGTACTGCTTGACGAGCTCCTCGTGCTCACGCAGCCCGGAGTCCATGTCGAGGAACAGGACGCCCTGCGCGCTGAGCGACTCCTGGAGCTTGTGGTAGACGACCTCGGACTCGTACTGGGCACCGACCCCGGCGAGGTACTTCTTCTCCGCCTCGGGGATACCGAGCTTGTCCCAGGTGTCCTTGATGTCAGCCGGCAGGTCTTCCCACGAGTCGACCTGCTTCTCGGTCGGCTTGATGTAGTAGTAGATGTTGTCGAAGTCGATGCCGCTGAGATCGCCGCCCCAGTTCGGCATCGGACGCGCGAAGAAGTAGTCGAGCGCCTGGTGACGCACCTTGCGCATCCAGTCCGGCTCGTTCTTGTGCTCCGCGATCGCCTCGACGACCTCGTGCGAGACACCCCGGCCCGACTTGAAGAAGTAGTCCTTCGCCTCATCCGGATTCGAGAAACCGTACTTCGTCCCGTAGTCGGAACCGATCTCCTGGGCGATCTCGGACTCTGTCTGTGCCATCAGGCTGCCTCTTTCTTTTCCCACTCTTCGTAACCGGTCTCTTCAAGCTTATCGGCCAGTTCGGGCCCGCCGGACTCGACGATCCGTCCATCCACGAAGACGTGGATGCGATCAGCGTGGATGTAGTTGAGGATCCGCTTGTAGTGGGTGATCACGAGCGCACCCATCGCGGGGCCGACAAGCTCCTGGACACCGCCAGCGACGGTCTTCAGCGCATCGATGTCGAGGCCGGAGTCGGTCTCGTCGAGCACCGCGATCCGCGGGCGGAGCATCGCCATCTGCAGGATCTCGACGCGCTTCTTCTCGCCGCCGGAGAAGCCGTCGTTGAGATAGCGCGACGCGAGCTCCCGCGACACCTTCAGGCGATCCATCTGGAGAAAGAGGTCCTCGCGGAACTCCTTCACTGTGATCGGATCGTCGACGCCGCCGTTACGTCCCTTGCGAACAGCGTTGATCGCGGTGCGCAGGAAGTTCGTCACGGTCACGCCCGGAATCGCGTGGGGGTACTGAAACGCGAGGAAGAGCCCGGCCTGGGCGCGCTCGTTAGCCGCGGCGCCCGTGAGGTCGACACCGTCGAGGACAATCGCCCCCTGGGTGATCTCGTAGGCGGGATGGCCCGCGATCGCATAGGCGAGCGTCGACTTCCCCGAGCCGTTCGGCCCCATGATCGCGTGCACCTCGTTGGTGTCGATCGAGAGATCGACACCCTTGACGATCTCGGTTCCATCTTCGAGGGCGACGTGCAAATTCTTCAGTTCGAGTAGCGCCAAGAGACCTCTCCTAGGATCCGGCCCATCCGTAACTGGCGGGCCTCGTATGTCCGCCGCGAAGCGACGGGTCTGGAATGGTAGCCGCGCGGGACCGCATTGGCGAGCCCGGGAAGGGTCGGAGGCTCTCGGTACAAGACCGAAATCTCACTGCCCCGACGCCGCGAGGCCCTGCTAGGATGCTGCGCATGCCAAACATCGGCCCCATGGAAATCGTCGGCCTTCTGCTTCTGGCCCTTCTCCTCTTCGGTGCCAAGCGTCTTCCGGAAATCGGTCGCTCGCTCGGAACCGGCATGCGCGAGTTCAAGGACTCCGTCAGCGGCGAAGGCAAGAAGCCCGAAGTCACCCGTTCAGAGCTTCCGCCCCCGGCTCCGGCCGCCGCGGTTGAAGATGCAACGGCAGCGCCCGCCGAGTCCGAGCGCGAAACCGAAACCGTTTCCTAGGTAGAAGATGCCAAGGGTGCCGCGGTTAAGGCTTCCGCGCCGCCTGGACCACGGCGAGGAAGCATCCATTGTCGAGCACCTCGATGAACTTCGGGGGCGCCTCTTCGTGATGATCGGTGCGGTCGCTGTCGGCTGCGTGATCGGCTTCGCCCTTCACAAGCGCCTGATCCATGCGCTCGAGATGCAGGTTCCGAAGGAGCTGATGGCACGACAGAACGGCGTGCTCCTCACCTTCACGCCGGCCGAGGGCTTCCTCACCTCGCTCTGGCTCTCGATCTACACGGGCTTCATCCTCGCGTTGCCGGTGATCTTCTGGCAGATCTGGCAGTTCTTCACGCCCGCGTTTGAGAAGGGCCACGCCAAGCTGATCCGCATCTTCGTCTTCGTCGCGTGGATCCTTGCCGCGATCGGGATCGTGTTCGGCTACTACATCGTGCTGCCGGCCGCACTCCACTTCCTGCTCGGCTACGACAGCAACGTCTACAGCGGCAACGTCCAGGCCAAGCCGTTCCTCACTTTCTGCACGCACGTCGAGCTCGCAATGGCGCTGATCTGGGAGCTGCCACTGTTCGTCGTCGCGCTGACCCGGCTCGGGATCATCCGGACAGCGCAGCTGCGGAGCAATCGCCGGATCTCGTACTTCATCATCGCCTGTCTTGGCGTTGCGCTGCCGGGTGTCGATCCCGTCACGGTCACGCTCGAGACGGTGCCGCTGATGATCCTGTTCGAGGCATCGATCTGGCTGTCGGTGCTGCTTGACCGTAGGCTCGGCGCGTCGCGCAGCCGCGGCCCCGCAGCGCGGTGACCGGAGCGGTCTCCGCCGACTGGGTCATTCCGGTCGACGGCCCACCGATCGAGAACGGACGGGTGACCTGGGCCGACGGACGCATCGTCGACGTGTCCGAGGGGCGAGCCGACCGGCACTACGCGGACGCCGTGATCTTGCCGGGGCTCGTGAACGCCCACTCGCACCTCGAGTACGCCGTCTACGCCGGCTTCGGTGACGGAGAGCTCTTCGGTAGCTGGCTCACGACGCACATCACGCGCAAACGAAACCTGGCGTACGAGCACATGCTCGCGATCGCCCGGCGAGGCGCCGCCGACGCTCTCGGTGCCGGCATCACGACAACCGCGGACTACTCCTTCTCGGGAGCCGCCGCGACGGCCGCGGGCGAGCTCGGCCTACGAGCCATCGTCTATCTCGAGGTGTTCGGCTCGGACCCGGCCGTCGCCGAGACGCAGTTCGCCGAGACGCGAGGCCGCATCGTCGGCTCCGACCTTGTCGAGCTCGGGATCTCACCGCACGCCCCGTACACGTGTTCCGCAGAGGTCTACCGCTGGTGCCTCTCGCTCGGCATTCCGGTCGGCACACACCTTGCCGAGAGCAGTGCCGAGAACGCCTACCTCGTCTCCGGGGAGGGCGCGATGGCTCCAAGCAGGCCGTACCTCGTCGAGCCGACCGGGCTGCGGAGCGTCGCCACGCTCGCTGACGTGCTCTGCGCCGACCTTCTGTGCGCCCACTGCGTCGATGTGACGAGCGAGGAGATCGCGCTCCTCGCAGCCCGCGACGTGCCGGTCGCGCACTGTCCGCGCTCGAACGCGCTGCTCGGCTGCGGAATCGCCCCCCTCACCGAATTGCGCGCGGCGGGGATCCGCGTCGGGCTCGGCACCGACTCGCCGGCGTCGACCCCGTCGTTCGACATCTGGGAGGAGCTGCGCACCGCGATCGGGATGTCCCGGGCGGTCGAGCGCCGACCCGATGCCCTCGGCGCCGGCGATGCCCTTCGCCTGGTCACGCTCGACGCGGCACGCACCCTCGGCCGTGCCGAGGAGATCGGCAGCCTCACGCCGGGGAAGCGAGCGGACCTTACGGTCCTCTCGCTGGCCGGGACCCCGTACGATCCCATCGACGATCCCGTTGTCGCCGCCGTGTTCGGCGGGTCGCCGATGGGCGTCCTGGAAACAGTCGTCGACGGACAGACCCGCTACCGCCAAGGAGACACCACGTGGCACGAGGTACGCAGCACCGCAAGCGCCGCCCGCCGGCGAATGCTGCCGTAACGCTCGCAGCGGCGAAGCGGAAGAGGAAGCCGAAGCCGCCTGCGTGGCAGGAGCAGCTCTTCTTCAGCCGCCTCAAGGTGCATGCGAAGTGGGTGTTCGTTCTGCTGGCGTTCGTCTTCGGCATCGGCTTTGTCGTCTTCGGGGTCGGCTCCGGCTCGACCGGAATCTCGAGCGCGATGCAGAACCTCTTCAACAGCTCATCCTCGGGCGGTGCGTCGATCTCCTCGTTGCAGAAGAAGACCGCGGCGAATCCGAAGAACGCGAAGGCCTGGCGCGACATCGCGACGACCTACGAGCAGAAGAAGCGGCCGGACGATGCGATCTCTGCGCTCGTTCAGTACTCCACGCTGAAGCCGAAGGATGCAAACGCGTTGCAGGAACTCGCGGGCCTGTACCTCTCTCGGGCGCAGGCCTACCAGGGGTCGTACTCGCTCGACCAGGCGAAGTCGGGTGTGCTCGCACCGACCTCGGTGTTGCGACCGTCGTCGGGCTCGAAGCTCGGCCAGGCGATCTCCGGGATCCAGAACCCGATCTCCTCGGCCGTGTCGACCGACACCTCGACGCAGACAAACAGCGACTACTCGAAGCTGCTCGGGTATCTCAGCGACCGGCTCGGCGTCTACCAGAAGCTTGCGGCATTCAACCCGAAGGATGCGACGACCCAGTTCTCACTCGCCCAGGCGGCGCAGACGACCGGGGACACGAAGACGGCGATCGTTGCGTACCGCGCGTTTCTGAGGCTCGCACCGCAGGACTCGCTCGCTCCGACCGTGCGAAGGACACTCAAGCAGCTCGACCCGGCGAAGTGAGTGACGGTACTGCCGCGCGGGGTTCGCGCGGTCGATAAACTGCCGAACGGTGCGCGTCGTACTCATGACTCTCCTCGCGTCTACCGCGGTACTCACCGCGGGCTGTGGCGCTGTCGGTCACCTCTCGGCCTCCGATGGTGATCCTGTCGCGGGCAAGAAGGCGTTCATGAGCGGCACCTCGCCGAGCTGCGCCAGTTGCCACGCACTGGTCGATGCCGGCAGCACCTCATCGATCGGCCCCGATCTTGACGCAGCCTTCGGGCCGGATCGCTGCCAGAGCTTCAAGACGTCGACCATCCGTGACGTCGTCCGCGGTCAGATCGCCTACTCGGAGACAGACACCGGCACCGGAAACCCGGGCATGCCGGCGAACCTCGCCACCGGGCAGACCGCCAAGGACATCGCCGTGTACGTCGCATCAGTTGCAGGCAAGACCTGGAACTGCGACACCGGCGCCGTCGGCTGATCTCCCGCAGCTCGCGCTGATCGCTGGGCGCACATGCGTCCAACCTTCCTAGACGTTCTCGGTCTACGCGGCGTCGGCCCGCTGTAGCTCCCGCGGCCTGGAACTCGCGCGACACACACACCTGTGCCCCGCTTCGCGACCGGTGTAGCGACCCGGCGGGGCGTTAGTCGACGTCGGGATCGACGACGACGTGCGCGACCGGGAGAGCGAAGCGCTCCCGGGTGTGGGCGACGAGGTCACGCTCGAGCCAGTTCGAGCGCCCCTCGGGATGCGTCGCGATCACGATCTCATCGGGGGCGAAGCTGCGGATCGCGTCCTCGATCGCCTGAAGCGGATCGTCGGACCCGATCTCGCCGGTTGCATCGACACCGACTGCGCGCAGCGCAACGAGCGAGGCGTCGATTCGCTCCTGGGCGGCAAGCCGCGCCCCGTCCTCATCGGATGTCCAATGACGCAGGTACGAATTGAGCGCCGGCGCAACAATCAACACGCGCGCGCTGTTACGGCTCGCACGGTGGACGATCTCGGCGATGAGCTCGTCGCCATTCACGGTCTCGTCCGCCACCACGAGAACCCGATGCTGCGTCCCGGGGTGGGCGCCGGACGCCTCGAACGCGGGGGCGATGTGGGGGCCCTTGCGGCTCAACCGGGCGGCGACGATCACTGTCGCAAGGATGAAGACCCCCAGGCCGAGCCAACGGTTGATCAACCCGCCCGAGACGATGAGGGCGAAGTACACGATCGTCCGCAGGAGGAACCGAAACGCGTCTGCCTCGGTCCTGACGGGGTTCCGCATGGCCGTTACAGGACGTAGACGGTCACGAACACGACGATCCACATGACATCGACGAAATGCCAGTAGATGCCGCCCACCTCGAGCCCCGTGTGCTGCTCGGGGCTGAAGTGCCCGCGGAACGCGCGGACAGTCATGCCGAGCAGGATGAGGAGACCGATGAAGACGTGAACGCCGTGGAGGCCGGTGAGGCCGAAGAACGTCGCGGCGAAGGCCGTGTCGCTCGTGTTGAACCCGATGCGGTGATACTCGACCATCTGGGTCAGCAGGAATGTGAGACCGAGCAGCACGGTGAGCACCATTCCGGCGCAGAGGCCGGCGCGGTTGCCGCGCTTGCAGGCGACGGTCGCCCAGTGCATCGTGAAGCTCGACGTGACCAGGATCAGGGTGTTGATGAGCGCCATGAACCATGGGCGCTCGAAGATCTGGCCGTCTGCACCAACGGGCGGCCATGAGGCCTGCACGTTGACGACACGGTCGAAGAAGTACACCGTGAAGAACGAGCCAAACAGCATGATCTCGGATCCGATGAACAGGATGATTCCGAGCACCGCGGGATTGATCCGCGAGCTGTGATGGATCGGCGGCGGATGCTCATTCGCCGAGCCGACGGGGGCAAGGGCCTGTCCAAAGGATTCAGCGTGCGCGCTCATTCAGCCACCACATGGTCGACGGGGAGGCCGGTCTCGGCGCGAAGCCGGCCGACCAGGTCACGGCGGAGCCAGCCCGACCGTTCACCGGTATACGTCGAGACGATGATCTCGTCGACGCTCTCGTCATGGGTCGCCTCGAGGGCGGCCGTGACAGGATCCGGATGAACGACCTGACCGTGGACGTCGATGCCCTCGCTGCGAAGCGCCGAGAGGGCGCGGCGCAGGCGGCGGTCGGCGTCCGGATGCTCCATGCCGTCGCTCTGAGGAGCGACGATCAGGAAGCTCGCCCGACCCTGGTTCGCACGATGGCGAATGCGGTCGAGGAGTTCGTCGGAAAGAACGGTCTCATTGGCGACGACGAGGACGTTCGTCTCGTCGGGCGCGCCGCCGACATCACCGACGACGTGCCGGACGGGAATCCCGGGCGCTGCGCGCTCGATGTCCGTGACGACGTTGCGGCGAAGCCAGCCTGAGCGCTGCGAGGCATGCGTCGAGATGATGATCTCGTCCGGTGCGGGCTCTAGCTGCTCGAACGCGTCCTTGACTGCCTGCACGGGGCTCGTCTCGACGACGAATCCCTGAGCGCGGACATGGGAGCCATGCAGCATTCCGAGCGTCTTCTCAAGGCGACGGCCGGCCGATGCGCGACGCGTGTCGTCGTAGACGACGTACCCGTGGCGGGGCTCGCTGACCGGTGCGATAACCGTGACCGTCACGTCGTCACCCGTCGCACGCTCGCGGAGCGTATCGAGGAGTGCACTCGATGCGGCGGTCTCGTTCGCGATCACTAGAACGTGTGGCAAGCCGCTCAATCGGTGGGTACAGGCTCGGGTTTTGCAGCGCCGAAGATCGCGTGCCGGGCGCCGGGGACACCGTACTCGTACGGACCGCCGACAACCTGCGGGATCTCGTCGAAGTTGAAGATCGGCGGCGGCGAGCTCACCTGCCACTCGAGCGTCATCGCGCGCCACGGGTTGGCGCCTGCGGCTGGGCCGTTCTTCCAAGACCACAGCATGTTGTAAAGGAAGACGATGGTCGAGATGCCGAGGCCGAACGAGGCGATCGAGATGAAGAGGTTCATGTCGGCGTAGTTGCTCGTGTAGTCGGCGACGCGACGCGGCATTCCGTGGAGTCCGATGTAGTGCATCGGGAAGAAGGTCGCGTTGAAGCTGATGAACGTGAGCCAGAAGTGGAGCTGGCCAAGCTTCTCGTTGTACATCCGGCCGGTCATCTTCGGGTACCAGTAGTAGATACCGGCGAACACGGTGAAGATCGACCCGCCGAAGAGCACGTAGTGAATGTGCGCGACGATGAAGTACGTGTCGCTCGCGTGAATGTCGATCGGCACCGAGCCGAGGTAGATCCCCGAGAGACCGCCGATCGTGAACATCGAGATGAACCCGACGGCCCAGAGCATCGGCGTGTTGAAGTGGATCTTTCCGTCCCACAGCGTGGCAAGCCACGAGAAGATCTTGATGCCCGTCGGGACGGCGATGAGGAGCGTCGTGACCATCATCGGGACGCGCAGCCAGCTCGCCATGCCCGCGACAAACATGTGATGTGCCCACACCGAGAAGCCGAGGACGAGGATCGCGAGCAGCGAGAGCGCCATCAGCCGGTAGCCGAAGATGGGCTTCCTCGCCATGACCGAGATGATCTCGGAGATGATCCCGAATCCGGGGAGCAGCATGATGTACACGGCCGGGTGCGAGTAGAACCAGAAGATGTGCTGGTACCCCACGACGTAGCCGCCGTTGACGGTCTCGAAGAAGTTCGTGTGCATCACGCGATCGAAGAGCACGAAGAACTGTGAGCCGGCGATGAACGGCGTCGCGAGCACGACGAGGCTCGACGTCGCGAAGTTCGCCCAGACGAGCAGCGGCATCCGCCAGAACGTCATGCCCGGGGCGCGCATGGTGATGATCGTGACGAGGAAGTTGAGTGCCGTCAGAATCGAACTCGCACCGGCCCACTGCACGCCCATGTTGAAGAAGATCTGGCCCATTGGCTGATGCGAGCAGAGCGGCGCGTAACACGTCCAGCCTGCCGACGGCCCACCGCCCGGGGTGACCATTCCGACGACCATGATCACGCCGGCGATCGGGAGGAGCCAGAACGACAGGGCGTTCAGGCGCGGGAACGCCATGTCTGCCGAGCCGATCATGAGCGGGATCACGAAGTTGCCGAGACCGGCAAAGACCGGTACGACGACCGTGAAGATCATCAGCGCAGCGTGGTTCGAGATCAGCACGTTGAACGTCTGCGGGTTGAAGTACTGGTCGCCCGGCTGCGCCAGCTCGGCGCGGAAGAGCAGCGCCATGAGACCGCCGACGAGGAAGAAGAACATCGTGGTGGCGAGGTACTGCATTCCGATGACCTTGTGGTCGGTGTTTGGCCGGAAGTAGTCCTGCCAGCGGCGGGCGCCGTGACCTGAGTGGTCGTCCTGGTATGTCGGACGGCCCGCCACGTAGTAGGCCCAGAAGTCGAACGCGCCGATGCCGATCAGGAGACCGATCGGGAACGCGACGGTGGCGATCGTGACGATCGGGCCGCTCGCAAAGAGGGGATGCCAGTTCGCGGCAGAGCGGATCAGCGCGACGAGGCCAAGACAGGCGAACCCGAAGAGCGGCGTGACCCACAGGGCGCGCAGCCAGCCCGGGCCGGTCCAGCGGTGGATGCCGGTGCGCGGCGGCGCCGGAGCGTGGTGGGCGTGCGTGTCGTGCGTGTCGTGAGCGTGAGTCGTGTCGGTCATGGGTTCTCCGGGCCGGGGCTTAGCCGGCGTCCTTCACCAGATACTGCACCAGCTGGTCGATCTGGTCCGAGGGGATCGTCGTGCCGTAGTTCGCGGGCATGAGACCAGCCTGGTAGGTGGGCTCGAGGTAGCCGTTGGGATCAACGATTGACTGGCGGGCAAAGTCCTCAAGCGGCTGACCGGCGCGATCGGCCTGCGCCTGGAGGTCGTCGAGCGACGGCCCGACCTTGCTCACTGCCCCAGCGGCCTTGAAGACGTGGCAGGCGCCGCAGTTGTTCGCGTTGAACACCGCAAGTCCGGGGTCGCCACCTGCAGGCGCAGCAGGTGCGCCGGCCTTGTACCAGGCGTCGTAGTCGGCCTGAGTCATCACGATCGCCTGGCTGCGCATCAGCGAGTGGCCGAGGCCGCAGAGCTCGGTGCAGATCACGTCGTAGTTCCCGATCCGGTCAGGCGTGATGACGATCTTGCTGATCATTCCCGGCACGGCGTCCATCTTCTGGTTGAACTCCGGCACCCAGAAGGAGTGGATGACGTCCTTTGACGTGAGCGACAGCTCAACGTGCGTGTTCACCGGGAGATGCATGCTCGTGTACGTCTTGCCGTCCGGGTAGGTGAACTGCCACGCGAACTGCTGGCCGACGACCTTGATCTTGAGCGGATGCGCGCCAGCGTGGCTGTTCTGCGCAACGACGATTGCGCTCACGAACGAGATTGCGCTCACGAGAATGAACGGAATCGTCGTCCAGACGATCTCGAGCATCGTGTGGCCGTGAACCGGAGGGCCGTCGGACAGGTCGTCGTCCTTGACGCGGAACTTCAGCAGGCAGTAGACGAGAACTGCCGTGACGACCGCAAACACAAACAGCGAGATCCAGGTGGCGAACCAGTACACAAAGACGATGCGTCCAGCCTCCCGCGTCGCCGGAGGTGGCAACCATGGGATAAAGACGGCAATAGCAGCGGCGATCGCGAACGATACGACGCCAATGCCGATCATCAGAGGTAGAGATCCCCTACGCACGGAGCGAAACCTACTGGAATGTCACAAACCCCTGCGAAAGAACTGTCGCGGCCACGTTTCCCGTTGTCTCAAACGTCACGTAGTTGAGTCTCGGCACTAGTGTCCATGGGGTGTCCGCGCTCATCGCAAGCCTCCTCGTCCTCATTGTCGGCGCCTCGGTCGCATGGTCGGCGCAGCCGCACGACGCGGGTGTGACGACAAACGCGATCGGCATCGCTCTCGTGGTCATCGGCGCCGCCGGGACGCTCGTAGCGCTTGTCCGCCGAAGCGCCCCTCGCTGATCCGGGGCGCCTCGGCGAACTGCGACATGGGCCGTGAAGGATTCGAACCTTCGACCTTGGGATTAAGAGTCCCCTGCTCTACCAACTGAGCTAACGGCCCGCAGGGCGGGTTGAAGTCTAGAGACTCGGCGCAGGTTCCGCGTGAGCCTGGTCGCCGTGATCGCCGACCGTTCGCGTCGAGCCACTCGCAACGATTTAGTCTGGCGGAGATGCGTGTCCTCTCCGTGGTCGGAAACCGGCCGCAGTTCATCAAGTCTGCGCCCCTCTCGGCGGCGCTCGCGGCCGCGGGGATCGACGAGGTGGTCGTGCACACCGGACAGCACTACGACCCCGAGCTCTCGCAGATCTTCTTCGATGAGCTCGGGCTCGCCGCGCCACGCTACGAGCTCGACGTCCGTCGCTCCGACCCCCACGCGATGGTGCCGGGGATCCGGGCGGCAATCGAGGCCGAGCAGCCCGACTGGGTCGTCGTCTACGGCGACACCAACTCCACCCTCGCGGGCGCACAGGCCGCAGGGGGTGTGCCGGTTGCTCACGTCGAGGCTGGCCTCCGAAGCTACGACCTCTCCATGCCGGAGGAGCGGAACCGCATCGCGGTCGATCGGATCGCGACCCTGCTCCTCTGCCCCGATGAGCGGTCGGCACGCCAGGCCGCCGACGAGGGCGCCCCGGGACGGTGCGAGGTCGTCGGCGACGTGATGGCCGACGCTCACCGCCTGTTTGCGCCGATCGCGCTGCGCCGCTCCGACGCCCTCCGCCGCATCGGGGTCAAGCCGGGGACCTACGCGCTTGTCACCGTCCACCGCGAGGCGAACGTCGCCCCGGCGCGACTCGCCCGGATCGTCGAAGGCCTCGGACAGATCGACGACCCGATCGTCTTCCCCGTCCATCCGCGCACCCGCGCCGCGCTCGCGACGCTCGGGCCTCTCCCGTTCAAACCGATCGACCCGCTCGGCTTCCTCGACTTCACAGCCGTCGCCGCGGCCGCACGGGTGATCGTCACGGACTCCGGCGGCGTTCAGAAGGAGGCGTACTGGCACCACGTGCCGTGCGTCACCCTCCGTGCGAACACCGAATGGGTAGACACTGTCGAGGCCGGCGCCAACGTCCTCGTCGACGACGAACCCTCTGTGATTGCTGCCGCCGCGGACTCGGCGCGGTTCCCGGAGGGGGCCCCGCAGCTCTACGGCGACGGGTATGCGTCCGATCGCATCGTGGCGGCTCTGTACCCTTCGCGCCCGTGACCGGCAGTTCGTTTGACATCGCAATCGTGGGCGCCGGGTACGTCGGCGTTCCACTGGCCCAGACCTTCGCCGATGCGGGGCGTCGCGTCCTGCTCGTCGACGTCGTCCCGGCCGTCGTCGACGCGATCAACCGAGGCGAGAGCCACATCGAGGATGTCGCCTCGGAGGATCTCGCGCCGCACGTCGCTGCGGGTCGGATCGTCGCCACGATCAACTACGCGGACGTGGCCGCAGCGGGCGCCGTTCTGATCGCGCTGCCGACGCCGCTGACGAAGCAGCGCGAGCCTGACCTCTCGTACGTCGAGTCGGCCGCCCGCGCACTCGCACCCGTGATCCGCGCCGGCCAGGTGATCGTGCTCGAATCGACGACCTACCCCGGCACGACCCGCGAGGTCGTCCAGCCGATCCTCGAGCAGGGCAGCGGACTCGTCGCGGGCAAGGACTTCCACCTCGCGATGTCGCCCGAGCGCGTCGACCCGGGCCGCACTGACTGGACGACGAAGACGACCCCGAAGGTCGTCGGTGGGATCAACGCCGAGTCGACCGAGGCAGCCGCCGCCGTCTACCGCACGGCCATCGACACCGTCCACACGGTCTCGACGCCCGAGGCGGCCGAGCTGACGAAGCTCCTCGAGAACATCTACCGCTCCGTCAACATCGCGCTCGTCAACGAGCTTGCCCAGCTGTGCGACCGGATGAACATCGACGTCTGGGAGGTGATCGGCGCCGCAGCGACGAAGCCGTTCGGCTTCATGCCGTTCCAGCCCGGCCCCGGGCTCGGCGGGCACTGCATCCCGCTCGACCCGTACTACCTCTCCTGGAAGGCGCGCGAGTTCGACTTCTCGACCCGCTTCATCGAGCTGGCCGGCGAGGTCAACAACAACATGCCGTACTTCTGCCGCTCGGTGATCTCGCAGGCTCTGAACCACGGGCTCAAGCGGTCGGTCTCCGGCTCGCGCATCCTCATCCTCGGCGTCGCCTACAAGGCCGACATCGGCGACTGCCGCGAGACCCCGGCCGAGAAGCTCGTGCATCTCCTGAAGACCGCTGGCGCCGACGTCTCCTACCACGACCCGCACGTCCCGGTCTTCGAGGGGATGGAGTCGGTTGCGCTCGAGCCCGAGGCGTACGACTGCGTCGCAATCGTGACCGCGCACTCGGTGATCGACTACGCCGAAATCGTCCGGCGGTCAAAGGTTGTCGTCGACTTCCGGAATGCCACCAAGGGCCACGAGGTCGACGGCAAGGTCTGGAAGCTGTGAGCGACGATCGCCCCGTGCGGATCGGCCAGGCGGGACTCGGAGCCTGGGGCGCGAACCTCGTCCGCAACGTCGACGCCCTCGCCGAGCTGACCTGGATCTGCGACGCCGGCGAGGAGCGGCTCGCGGGCTTCGCCAAGCGCTACCCGAACGCGACCGCCACCTCCTCGTTCGAGGCGATGCTCGCCGACCCCGAGCTCGAGGCCGTCGTCATCGCGACGCCAGTGCCGACGCACTACGCCCTCGCCAAGCAGGCGCTCGAGGCGGGCAAGCACGTGTTCGTCGAGAAGCCCCCGGCGATGCGCGCATCCGAGATGGAGGAGCTCGTCGAGCTCTCCGAGTCACGCAACCTCGTGCTCATGCCTGGCCACCTGCTCCTGTACCACCCCGGCGTCAAGAAGCTGAAGGCGCTCGTCGACTCCGGCGACCTCGGTGACGTCCTCTGCATCTACGGCAACCGGCAGAACCTCGGGACGATCCGTAAGGACGAGAACGCGCTCTGGTCGCTCGGTGTCCACGACCTCTCGGTGATCCTCTACCTGGTCGGCGAGGAGCCGTCCGAGGCGTGGGCGCACGGAAACGCCTTCCTTACCGCCGGCGTCGAGGACGTCGTCTTCTGCTACCTCCGCTTCCCGAGCGGGAAGATCGCCCACCTGCATCTGTCCTGGCTCGACCCGCACAAGATGCGGAAGCTGACGGTCGTCGGCCGCGACAAGATGGCGGTGTTCGACGACATGGAGCTTGAGCGCAAGATCACGGTCTACGAGAAGGCGCCCGAGGAGCCCGCAGCCGGCACGTACGGCGAGTGGCGGACGCGAACAGGCGACATCGTCAGCCCGAAGATTTCGAACGACGAGCCGCTCCGGCTCGAGATCTCCCACTTCCTGCGGCTCGTCCGCGAGGGCGGGACAGGCGCCGAGGCCCGCGACGGTCTCACGGTCGTCCGCGCGCTCGAGCGCCTGCAGCAGTCGCTCAGCGCATCGCAGGGCTAGCCGTGGCCGAGATCCATCCGACTGCGATCGTCTACCCGGGAACGGTGCTCGGCGACGGCGTCAGGGTTCTCGAAGGTGCAGTCGTCGGCAAGCAACCGTCGCTCTCGCCCCGCTCGACCGCGAAGCGCGAGCCGCTCCCGCCCACCGCGATCGGAGCGGGAACGATCGTCTCGACGGGTGCGATCGTCTTTGCGGGATCGACGATCGGGGCACGGGTCATCCTCGGCGACCAGTCCTGCGTCCGTGAGCGGGTCACCGTCGGTGACGACGTCGTCCTTGGCCGGGGCTCGCTGATCGAGAACGACACGACGGTCGGGGCGATGACAAAGATCCAGGCCGATGCCTACATCACGGCCTACACAACCCTTGAGGACCACGTCTTCATCGCCCCCTGCGTCGTCACGACGAACGACAACTTCATGGGCCGCACGGAACGCCGCCACGGCCTGATCAAGGGCCCGACCGTTCGGCGGGGCGCGCGTGTCGGTGGCGGGGCGGTGCTGTGCCCCGGGATCGAGATCGGTGAGGACGCGTTCGTTGGAGCCGGTGCCGTGGTCACCAAGGACGTCCCGGCTCGCAAGCTCGTCGTCGGCAACCCCGCACGCATCCTGCGGGACGTCGCCGAAGACGAGCTCCTCGACAACCAGTAGTCGGGGGCCAGTTGGGTGCTACTTCTTCGCGGCGGGCGCCGCGGGCTCAGTCGCGACCGAGAGGTGGTACGGCATCACTCCTCGGATTCGCGGAGGCGTGCCGACTGTGACCTGGAGGTAGTAGATCCCGGCGACTCCGGCGCGGTAGGAGAGCCGCTGCTGGATGCCGACGACCGCCGAGGCCGAGACGAGCCGCCCCGTCTTTGCCCGCACGCCTTCCAGGCCGCCGGTCGCCGGATCCCAGAGGATGAGCGAGGTGGTGGCGTGCGCGATACCGGAGAGGCGCGCGTAGAACGCCTCTCCCTTGGTCAGTCGCACGGAGTAGACGTCGATCGGATCGTCCCAGTAGTCGAGCGACGCGGTGATCGTTCCGGGCGGTCCGAACGGGTGGGCGCCCGCGACGCCGCTCCCCGCGTCGTCGTTCGGCTCGAACGCATCGGGGGTCGGGAGCCCGGTGTGCTTCGTCACCATCCTGACCGCGGCTGCGACGTCGAGCCGGCCCCAGCCGGTCATTGCGTCACGCCCGTAGAGGCACCTCGGGCAGCCGTTCAACGGGCTCACGTCCTTCGCGAAGCGTTCGAGCACCCATTGAACCTGGTCGGGTGTCAGCGTCGGATCGACCCCGAAGAGGAGCGCCGCTGCCGCCGCGACCTGCGGGGCGGCAAACGACGTCCCGATCCCTTCGTGGAACTCGGGCGGCCCGCACTCGGAGTACGCGTCGCCTGCGCACTCGGGTCGGGTCTTGTCGATCAGGTTGCGTGCGAGTGTCGAGAAGATTCCGTCACCCGGAGCGGCCATGTCGACGTAGATCGGGTCTCGATCCGAGTAGTCAGGCACCGAGCCGTCCTGGCGTAGGGCCGCCACGCCCAGTACGTGCGGCAGAGCGGCCGGGTAGTCGGCGTACCCCCACGGGATTCTCGGCGCCTCCGTCCCGTTTCCGACAGCCGCGACGACGAGGACGCCCTTGGACGTCGCGTACTCGATCGCCTTGCGTTCGAGCGCCGAGTAGGAGTCGAGCATGCTGTCGCCGGGGTCACGCAGCCCGCCCAGGCTGAGGTTGATCACCCGCGCGCCCTGGGCGACAGCCCAGTAGATCGCGTCGGTCTCGGCGGTGAGCGACAGAACAGCGCCGCTCGAGTCGACGACCTTCGCGATCAGCAGCTTGACGTTGAATCCGAGACCGGCGATCCCCACCCCGTTGAACGGGTTCGCGGCGATCAGACCTGCGACGAACGTTCCGTGCCCGTCGGTGTCGACGCGCCACGAGACCCCTGGGACGAACGAGTGGCCGGCCGCGATCTGCCCGACGAACTCGGGGTGATGGGCGTCGATCCCCGAGTCGATCACCGCGACCTTGACCTCGGGGAGCTGCGGGGGGTACGCCCAGCTTTCCCACGCATGGTCTTGCTCGAGGTACCACTGCTTGGCGGCCAGCGGCTCGGTGTTGCCAAATGTCTGCGCGCCCGCCGCGGCGAGCACCGGAGCGGCGACAACGAGTGCGACGACGGCCACGAAGGCCGCCCGCCGCGTCACCTAGGACACCGCCAGGAGCGGTGCCGAGACACCAGGTGAGAGCCCGTGGCCTGCGGCGCAGCGCACCCGGTACGCCCCGTGATCGAGCTGCGCAGCCACGGTGAACGAGCCGGCAGGGTCGGTGCTGCCAGTGGCGACGGTGGTCCAGACATTGCCGTTCTGCCGTTGTACCTGCACCGAGGCGCCCGCGACGACCGGACGAACGGTGCCGCGCACGAGCCCGGCGGCGAGAGTCGCGTCCACGAGGGGCACCACAGGAACCGTCACCATCGCGGCGCGCACTGTCGCAGTCGCGAGGCGATAGCGAGTCGTCAGGTGCGGTGAGACGACGATCGAGAACACCCCGGAGGCGTCTGGCAGGAGCGAGGCGACGCCCTGCCAGCCTGCACCCGGCACCTCGGCCTCGAGCGCGACCGGGCCGACCCCACGGGCGATCCCGTCGATTCGAACGCTCCCGCCGTAGATCACCGGATCCGCCGGACGCGTCAGGGTGAGCCAGCCAATCTGAAACCGCGTCGAGCGAAGGCCGAGATCCTGCCGGAGTGTCGCACCGGTCACCGACGTCGTCCCGTCGACACCGACGACCGAGACCGTCTCCACGTGCTCCGAAGGCCCGACAGTCGTCTGCAGGTCGAGGAGTCCGCCGGTAGCTCGCAGCACAGTGCCCACCTTCGCGGCGTCGAAGAGAACAGGCCCCCAGTCGTGGTACGGCGAGAGGGTGTCGTACGGATCGTCGACCGACGCGAGGTATGGCACGGCCCTGCCGGTCGCCTCGAGAGCGGAGACCGTCCTGCCGCCGGAGCTCGACGAGAAGTACGTCGTCGCCACCTTCCCCTTGTAGAGAACGACCTGGCCTGCGGTCGCCGCGACGGCGGCGGTCACCGACGGGACCTCGGAGGCCATGCCGCCGTAGGCCTGGCTGCGAGTGTCGCCGTAGAGGTCGAACGCACGCGCGGTGACGACGGTCTGCAGCTCGGCGAGGGCATACGATCGCGCCGCAACGGCCTGAGCCTCAAGGGCGGCAGCCGGCCAGCTGGACGGCATCTCGGCGCCGACCACGCCGTCGAGGTACGACTCGAGGTCGATCCGGTTGACGACCTGGAGCGTCGAGCCGTTCGAGACAAGCTGCAGCGAGCCGTGGTAGGACCGCCTGCCGACCGCGACCGGTGTCTGCCCCGGCGTGAATGTGAGCGGGGAGACGAGCGTCTTCCCCGCGAGCGAGAGATCGGCAGCGACCGAGAGCTCGCCCGGAGGGAGATCAACGGCAGCTCCCGCGCCATCGGTGACGCGCCACGGCGAGTCGGAGCGGAGCGCCACGCGGCGGACGCCCGCAAGCAGCAACACGCGAACCGCCGAGGAGGGCTGGATCGCAACCGTGGTGCCGGGGTAGTAGTGCGCGATGATGCGCGCTGCGTTCCAGCCATGATGGGCGTAGCCGTCGGCGCCCCACTGGCTCATCCCCATCCCGTGGCCCCAGCCGTGACCCGTCACGACGATCACGCTTGGCGCCTGGCTCGTGACGGTCGTCGGAGCCGCGGTCGTCGTGACGGCGCTGGTCGTGCACGGGTTCGTCGTGATAGTCGAAGTCGTCGCCCCCGTTGTGGTGGTTGCCGTCGACATGAACCCCGTCGCCGTGGCATGAGCGGTGGTCGTGCCGGCTGTCGTCGTCGTACCAGTCGTCGTGGTCACCGTGCTCGCCGTCGTGAGGCCGGTCGTCGCGGCGGTCGTCGCGGTGCCGGTCGTCAGCGGCGACGCGATGAGCGTCGTTACGGTCGTCGTCGCCACCCCGGTCGTCGTCGGCCGCGCAGTCGTCGTGGCAAGCGTGGTGGAGACGGGCACGACCGGCGTCGTCGTGCCGCCTACCGGAGGACAGGGAGTCGTGGTGACAACCGGTGCGGGACCGGACGACGAGTCGCCGGTGACGAGGTTGGCGGAGGCGACTCCGCCTAGCCCGAGCGCGACCAGCAGCACGGAAGCGAGCGCGCGCCGTAGCACCTTGCCACCGTAGCAACCGGTCCTGAAGCCCCTGTAAAGACCGCTAGCCGTTCAGACGAGCCGCATACTGCTGCTCGTAGTACGCGCGATACTCGCCCGACTTGATCCGCTCCCACCAGGGGCGGTTCTCGCGGTACCACTCGACCGTGGCCGCCAGGCCGGTCGCGTCGAACGAGTGAGCCGGCGCCCACCCAAGGTTCATCACCTTCGTCGAGTCGACGGCGTAGCGCCGATCGTGACCCGGGCGATCCTTCACATGACGGACGAGGTCAGGCGACGCGCCGGTGAGCTCGAGGATGCGGCGGACGACGTCCATGTTCTCGCGCTCCTGCCCGCCGACGTTGTAGACCTCGCCGGACGGCCCCTTGCGCAGCACGAGCTCGATCGCGGTCGAGTAGTCCTCGGCGTGAAGCCACTCGCGTCGCTGCTTCCCGTCGCCGTACACCGGGAGCGGCTCGCCGTCGAAGGCGTTCGTGATGAAGAGCGGCAGGAACTTCTCCGGGTACTGCATCGGGCCGTAGTTGTTCGCGCCTCGCGTGATGCACGCGTCGATGCCGTACGTACGGACGTACGCGAGCACCTGGAGATCGCCGCCGGTCTTCGAGGCCGAGTACGGGCTTGACGGCCGCAGCGGCGACTCCTCGGTGCACGCTGGCGCACCGAACGGGACATCGCCGTAGACCTCATCGGTCGAGACCTGAACGAGCCGGAGGTCGTGGCGGCGCGCGTGATCGAGGAGCACCTGGGTCCCGAGCACATCGGTGACGATGAACTCGGCGGGCCCGCTGATCGAGCGGTCGACGTGTGTCTCGGCGGCGAAGTTGACGATCGCCTCGCACCCGCGGGCGGCGGTGGCGACGGCCTCCGTATCAGCGATGTCGCCCTGGTGGAACTCATGCTCGACATCCGCGATGTTCGCGCGATTGCCGGCGTACGTCAGCTTGTCGAGAACGACGACGTCGTAGCCGCGCGAGGCAAGCAGACGGACGAAGTGCGAGCCGATGAACCCGGCGCCACCTGTGACGAGCACGCGCATGCGGCAAGGCTACCCGTCGAGAAACACCCCGACCCCGGGCTCCAGCCGGAACCCGAAAGCGAAGTCAGATCCCGAGTGCCGTGAGGCACTCGCGCAGGCCGTCACGCCAGTGGGGCAGCTCCGGAGCGCCGTTCTCGGAACGAAGGATCGAGTGGGCGGGCCGCGCAGCTCTGGAGCCGAGCTCCGTCGTCGTGATGCGGCGAACATGGCAGTCCATCCCGGCGTCCGCGAAGATCGCCTCGGCGAGGTCGGCCCACGTGCAGTCCCCCTGCGCCGCAACGTGGTAGACACCGAAGGGAAGCTCAAGAACCTCTCGTGTCGCCTGCGCGAGATGCGGGACGTACGTCGGGCAGCCGCGCTGGTCATCGACGACCGAAACCTCGTCGCGCTCGGACGCGAGCCGGAGCATCGTCTTGACGAAGTTGTGGCCGGTCGCACCAAACAGCCATGAGGAGCGCACGATCCAAGCACGAGCACCCGCCGCAGCCTCGCCGCCGAGCTTCGTACGGCCGTAGACCGAGAGCGGGTGAGGCGAGTCCGACTCGAGGTACGGCGTGCCCTTCGTGCCGTCGAAGACGTAGTCGGTCGAGTAGTAGACGAACGGCAGCCCGAGCTCGACGACGTTCTGGGTGCCCCCGATATTCACGGCGGCTGCACCCTGCGGGTCGTCCTCTGCCCCGTCGACGTTCGTCCACGCAGCCGCGTGCAGCACGACGTCGGCGTCGTCCGTGATCCCTACGGGCGCGGGCAGGCAGACGTTCCACTCGGGGACGTCAACGGAGATCGAGCCGGGGAACACCTCGGCGAGCGCGGTGCCGAGCTGGCCCGCGCCGCCGGTGATCAGAGCCCGGTTGACGCGTCCCGATCCGACAGCAGCGGCGATCGCGTGCTCCAAAGGTCGACGACCCGAGGGTCGTTCCACGGATGGGTCTGCTCGTCTGGCGACGCCGCGTCGTACTCCTCGGTCACGAGGTAACAGAAGAGCGCGTCGGTCAGCGCCTCGTAGCCGTGGGCGTTGCGGCCGGGAACGTAGATCGCAACCGGGTTGTCCTCGCCGATGTCCTCGGTGAACGCCTCCCCGGTCTCGCGATCGAGCACGACGACCCGCACCATGCCCTGCAGGCAGAGGAAGAGGTCGTCCTGGCCGCGCTCATGGAAGTGCAGTCCACGGATCACGCCTGCGCGGGAGAACGAGAGGTTCGCCTGCCGGAAGGGCTTCGGGAGCGCGCTCGCGCGGCCGAGCTCCGAGAACCAGCCGCGCTCGTCTGCGTGGCGGTTGAGCGGGAAGCGCTCGACGATCACTTGTTGACGCCACCGGCGTCGATCAGGCGGCCGACCTCGGCGAGGTCGGCCCAGTGCTTGCCGCCGTCGTGCCACCAGCCCTGTACCTGCGCGACGTTCAGCTCGCCGCGGTGGGCGTACTCGCGGTTGACGTCGGTGATCTCGAGCTCGCCACGGCTCGACGGGTCGAGGCCGTCGATGATCTCGAAGACGTCAGGCGGGTAGCCATAGAGACCCACCACCGCGTCGTTCGAGGGAGGTGTCGGGTAGCGCAGGTCGACGCTCCCTGCCTTCTCGACGACGTCGGCGACCCCGCCGGCCTCGTCGTAGACGACGACGCCGAAGTTCTCCGGATCGTCGACCTCCTTGGTGAAGACGAGCGCGCCGTCGTCCCAGGCGGCGATCGCGTCGGCCTGCGCGTACTCGAAGATGTTGTCACCGAGGCAGACGAGCAGCTTGTCGTCGCCGGCGAACTCGCGGGCCATGCCGACCACCTGGGCGATTCCGCCTGCCTCGACCTGCACCTTGTAGGTGAGATCGAGATCGAAGAGCGGCTCGTCGCCGGAGCGGGTGCGCACACGGCCGTTGCCGAGCAGGTCGATGAAGTCGCCTGCGTGCTGCTTGCCCGTCACGAGGAGAACCTCGTGCACCCCGACGCGCTGGAGGAGCTGCAGCGGGTGGTAGACCATCGGCCAGCGGCCGACCGGGAGCAGGTGCTTGTTCGTGACACGGGTCAGCTCCTGGAGCCGGGTCGCCGTGCCACCGGCGCAGATGAGACCCTTCATATCGAAGCCGATGCTACCGCCGCGGGCGCCCGACGACCCCGCGCCGCGGCTGCGCCGGCGATCGCCGCGGCAATCGAGATGCACGCGACAACGTCCCACATGGCGGCATCGCCGAAGGCGTGGCGGATCCGCCGGCGAGCCGGCGGATTACTCAGCCGCCTGCCGGCGGCGGGACAAGCGGCGAGGGCTCCACGCGCATGACCCGCGCGACCCCGGCCGGAAGCCACCAGTTCCAGCGGCCGAGGATGGCCATCATGCTCGGCACGAGCAGCGAGCGAACAATCGTTGCGTCGACGAAGACGGCAACGCCGAGACCAAGGCCGAACTCCTGCAGTCCGACAATCCGACCGGCGATGAATCCCGAGAACGCGGCGCACATGATGATCGCGGCCGCGGTGATGATTCGCCCGGTGCGTTCAAGGCCGTGCGCG
The DNA here is from genome assembly GCA_037142875.1 of Actinomycetes bacterium. Classification (GTDB taxonomy): domain Bacteria; phylum Actinomycetota; class Thermoleophilia; order Gaiellales; family Gaiellaceae; genus PALSA-600. Next base: position 329,077 of record JBAWZV010000001.1, read on the forward strand.
ACCGCGGTCACGTTGTCGTCGCCCGCGTCCCAGCTCTCCCGGATGCGCGTGACGATGAACACCTCGTAGTCCATCGAGAGGCCGAACAGCATCGCGAACAGGAAGATCGGGATCCAGCCTTCCACCTGGCCGAACTGGTAGAGCCCGAGCAGGTCGTGGCCGACCCCCCAGCGGAAGAAGACGACGAGCATTCCGTACGAGGCGCCAACGGAGAGCAGGTTGAGCAACACTGCCTTGAGGGGGAGCAGGAGCGAGCGGAACGCGCGCAACAGCAGGATGTAGGTGAGCACGAGCACCGCCCCGATCAGCGGCGGAAACCACGTGTACGCCTCGTGGAGGAAGTCGACACCCTGACCTGGCGCCCCGCCCACGTAGGCCGCGGTGCCAGCCGGGAACCCGGCTCCCGGGATCAGCGAGCCACGGAGCCGGTGGATGAAGGCCTGCGCCTCGGGGAAGCCGTAGTCGTGGCGGCCGACAACGATCACCTGCGCGTAACGGCCCGTAGCGTCGACGTACCGCCCCGTGGTCCCCGTGTACGCCGCAGCGACCTCCGGGTCCGCTCGCACCGCGGCGACGAGACGGCCGATCGCTGCCTGGGCAGGCACCGAGCGCACGGACGCGTCCGGTGATTCGACGACCACCTGGGCCGGTGCAATCGCTCCCGGCCCGAGCGCCGCCCGCAGCTTGTCAAAGCCGACGACTGATTGCTGTGCGCGAGGGATCCCGAAGGTCGACCCGGGCGTCAGCTGGAACCAGAACGTCGGAACCGCAGCGGCGACCAGGACGGCCGTCCCGAAGCAGAGGTACACGACAGGGCGACGCATGATCGACCGGGCAAGCCGCACCCACATGCCTCTCTCGGGGTCGGCCGGCTCGCCAGGGAGAATCCTTCTGCGCGCAATCCCCCGTCGCCCGTAGTAGTGGAGGAGTACCGGCTGGAGCGTTGCAGCGGCAAGCATCGAGACGATCGGGATCAGAAAGCCAGCGATCCCCATCATCCGCATGAACGGGAGCGGCATTGCGACGAGCAGCGCCAGGCCGAGCGCGACGGCGACGCCGGAGAACAGCACGGCGCGGCCCGCCGTCTCCATCGTCCGGATGATCGCGTCCTCCTTCGATCGTCCACGCGCGAGCTCCTCGCGGAACCGGTAGACGATCAGGAGCGAGTAGTCGACCGCGATCCCGAGCCCGATCAGCTGGACAAGGTTCGTCGTGTAGGTGGGTGTCGCCGCGAGATGGGCGACGCCGTAGACGATCCCGAGCGTCCCCATGATGGTGCAGGCGGCGAACAGGAGCGGGATCGTGACCGAGAACGACAGCCCGAAGACTGCAAGCAGCACGAGGAGAGCGATCGGGATTGCGATCTCGAACTCGCCGCGCTTGAGGTCGTGGTTGAAGATCGGGTCGAGCTCGTGCTGGATCGGCCCGGCGCCGGTCAGGTAGGTGTGCGTAGATCCGGCGGGGTGACCGAGCGCGCGCAGCAGTGGCTCCGTGTGGCTCTTTGCCTGCGCGACGTTGAGCGTCGAGACGATGTCGCCGAAGACGATGTGGCGGCTTGCGACGTTCAGCGCGGTCGCGTGGCCGCTCGGAACCACGGTCGCCGCCGCCGCGGTGGCCGCCTGCAGGCGGTGCAGAAGAGTCGGGTCGCGGCTGTCTCGAACCTCGAAGATGACGGTGAACGAGCCGTCCGGTCGGTCACCGAAGTTCTGCTCGAGCACCGACCGGACCTTGTCGGAGTCGGTTCCCGGCACCGCGAACGTGTTCGAGAGGAGCGGAGCCAGCTTCGAGTTCGCAAACCCGCCGAGGGTGAGCACGATGACCCAGAAGGCAAGCCAGGCGCGGCGATGCCGCAAGACGGATCTCGTCCAGCGCTCCACGGCGCAGACCCTAGTTGCCCGGGTACCGTTCGCGGCAGTGACGCGACGCGGCCTCGACAAACTGCAGGAGGAGATCGAAGAGCTCTTCTCCGACCTCTGGCACGTCCCGCGCTTTGCCGGAAGGCGGGGCGGCTTCCGGCCGAACATCGACAGCTTCCGCACGGAGGAGCCACACGAGCTCACGGTCGTGATCGAGCTCCCCGGCGTTTCGCCGGAGTCGATCTCGCTCGTCGTCGGTGAGGAGACGCTCGTCATCGCGGGCGAGCGCACCCGGCCACGCGTCGAAGGCTGCGTCTACCAGCAGGTCGAGATCGAGTACGGCCCGTTCCAGCGCCAGGTCCGGCTCGCCGAGGGCATCGACCCCGACCGCGCCCGTGCCCGCTACGAGCACGGCGTCGTCACCGTCTCACTCCCGATCGGCGACCGTGCGACGGCACGCGGGCGCCACACGATCGAGGTCGAGCGGCGATGACGGACATCGAGTTCGACATGCCCGACACGATCGAGCACGAGTTCGAGCTTCCGGCGACGCTGCCGTTGCTGCCACTCAAGGACATGGTCGTCTTCCCCCAATCGATGACGCCCCTGGCGATCGGACAGCCGCGATCGGTGCGGCTGATCGACGACGTGCTCGCCGGCGACCGACTTGTCGCCCTCGTGACGGCGAAGGACGCCTCCGTCGATATGCCTGGCTGGGGCGACATCTATGACATCGGAACCATCGCGGTCATCCACAAGATGATCAAGGTTCCCGACGGGACGCTGCGCGTTCTCGTGGGAGGCCTCGAACGGGTGAGGCTCGTCAAGCAGGTGTCGAGCGACCCGTACCTCGTCGGCGAGTTCGAGGCCCTTCCCGACATCAACACCGGCACCCCCGAGGTCGAGGCGCTGACACGCAACGTGCAGGGGCTGTTCGCCCGGATCATCGGCCTTGCGCCCTATCTCCCCGAGGAGCTGCAGCTTGCCGCAGCGAACATCGAAGAGCCGAGCGCGCTGGCACACCTCGTCGCCTCGACCCTCCGAACGCTCCCGACCGACGAGCGTCAGAAGATCCTCGAGGAGGTCGACATCGAGCAGCGGCTCCGCCAGATCTCCGTCATCCTGAACCGCGAGGTCGAGGTCTTCGAGCTCGGCTCGAAGATCCAGTCGCAGGTGCAGTCCGAGATGGACAAGGGCCAGCGCGAGTACTTCCTCCGCCAGCAGCTGAAGGCGATCCAGCAGGAGCTCGGCGAGGGAGACCCCGAGCAGGCCGAGGTAGCCGAGCTACGCGAGCGCCTGGAGGCGCTCGACCTGCCAGACGACGTCCGCAAGGCTGCCGACCGCGAGCTCGCGCGGCTCGAGCGCCTCCCCGCGGCCGCCGCCGAGTACGGCGTGATTCGCACCTATCTGGAGTGGATCATCACGCTGCCGTGGGGCAAGACCACCGAGGACAACCTCGACCTCGACAACGCGCGCACGGTGCTCGACACCGACCACTTCGACCTCGAGAAGGTGAAGGACCGGATCGTCGAGTACCTCGCCGTTGCAAAGCTCCGCAACCAGATCTCGGGGCAGATCCTCTGCTTCGTTGGGCCCCCCGGCGTCGGCAAGACGTCGCTCGGGCAGTCGATCGCCAAGGCTCTCGGCCGGAAGTTCGTGCGGATGTCGGTCGGTGGCGTCCGCGACGAGTCGGAGATCCGCGGCCACCGGCGCACCTACATCGGAGCCATGCCTGGCACCTTCATCCGCGCGCTTCGCGACGCGGAGTCGATGAACCCGGTGATCCTGATCGACGAGATCGACAAGATGGGCTCGGACTGGCGCGGCGACCCGTCGAGCGCGATGCTCGAGGTGCTCGACCCGGAGCAGAACCGGACATTCCGGGACCACTACCTCGATCTCCCCTTCGACCTCTCGAAGGTCGTCTTCATCTGCACGGCGAACACGCTCGACACGATCCCCGGCCCGCTCCTCGATCGGATGGACACGATCCAGCTGACCGGCTACACGGAGGCCGAGAAGCTCGGGATCGCGAAGAAGTTTCTCCTGCCGAAGCAGCTCCTCGCCGCAGGACTCAAGCGGTCACAGCTCACCCTCTCCGACACGGTGCTCCGCACGATCATTCGCGAGTACACCCGAGAGGCCGGTGTCCGGAACCTCGAACGCCGCCTGGCCGACGTCTGCCGCAAAGCAGCCACGGCCGTCGCGAAGGGCAAGACGCAGAAGACCCGCGTCGACGACAAGCGCCTGCGCGACTGGCTGGGGGCCCGTCGGTTCTCGGGCGAGGTTCGCCGACGCACATCGGCCGCCGGGGTCGCAACCGGCCTTGCGTACACCGCAGCCGGCGGCGACGTCCTCTTCATCGAGGCAACGGCGTACCCCGGCAAGGGCAACCTGACCGTGACCGGGCAGCTCGGCGAGGTGATGCAGGAGTCGGCTCGTGCAGCTCTCTCGTGGGTTCGCGCGCACGGCACCGACCTCGGCCTCGCGGAGGACTGGTTCGAGAAGCACGACATCCACATTCATGTCCCCGCGGGAGCGGTCCCGAAGGACGGGCCGTCAGCCGGCGTGACGATCGCGACAGCGCTCGCCTCGCTCGTCCGCGGCCTGCCCGTCGCCGAGGACGTCGGCATGACCGGGGAGATCACGTTGACCGGACAGGTGTTGCCGATCGGCGGCATCCGCGAGAAGTCGCTTGCCGCTCAGCGGGCCGGGCTCAAGCGCGTGATCCTGCCGCGCGAGAACGTCGACGACCTCGACGCCCTGCCGCCCGAGACCCGGAACGCGATCGAGTTCATCCCGGCCGACACGATCGAGGACGTCTTCGCCGCCGCATTCGACGGAAGCCGCCGGGCACGGGCGCGCCGGGCCCCGACCGTGGTCGAGACCCAGGCTGCACAACCGCGGCGCGGCTAGACGTCAGTCGAGCGCGAAGCTCGTCAGGAGCAACGCGCAGCCGGCGTCACTGGCAGCTGCAGCGCGACGACACAGCAGCTCGAACTCGTGCTTTCCGTCGAGCACGAAGGTGATCTGCTGGATCTTGTCCCCGTAGGCGATCCGGTAAGAGCGGGAGCTGCGTCCGCCGGCCTGGACCGTCGAGCGACCCGTGACCTTGCCGTGGAGCTGCCCGGCGAGACTCGCCGCGACCTGGTCGAGCTCCTTGGTCGCGGCGGCGAAGCGTGCAGGGTCGTAGGCCTTCACGAGTGCGAGGGCGAGAACCTCGACCCGGTTGACCGAGCCGAGCGACGCGCTCCAGGAGTCGCCGCTCTGGCCAAACGTCCAATCCGCGGGTGACTGGAAGCTGAAGCCGGCGCCACGGATGGTCTGCGTCGTGGCCTTCTGTGCCCCGCAGCCCGCCACCAGCAGGGCAAGCGCCAGGGTGCACCCGCAGGCGTAGAGTGGAAGGCGTCGGAATCGGATGTGAGAGGAGCGAACGGTCATGGCGAAGACGAGAGACAAGGTCGGCGATGTGGCGGAGATCATCAAACCGTACGTCGAACGGGCGATGAGTGACGAGAAGCTACGCGGAGACCTCCTCCATGCGTTCGGGACGGCTCGCGAGCTCTACGGCGACCTGATGGGCGATCGCGGTCGCCCGATCACGCTGGCAAGCCGCGTTGCGACCGACGACGACATCCGTGACAAGCTGCGTGAGGCGATCGAGGATCTCCGCACGGCGAACGAGCGGCTTCAGGGCAAGCGTGTTCGCGGTGGCCGCAGTCGCAAGCTGCTGATCGCCGGACTCGCCCTCGGAATCCTCTTCAACCCGGTCACGGGTCGCGAGACGCGATCGTTCCTGAAGGACCTGCTCGACACCGGCGGCGACGGCGAGAGCCACGCCACCGCAAGCTCGAACGGCACCGTCTAGCACCGCAGGGACTGTCCCCGAACGGGGACTGTCCCTGCCTGCACAGCCCGTCGAGCGCCAGTCTCAACCAGCAGCGAGGCCTCGCGGGCCCGAGATGTCGGAGACGGCGAGGAGCACCGCCCCGGGTGATGGTCCGCGCGGGAGTCCGGGTTGGCTTGCGGTCCACCCGCCGATCGGACCGAGAGCGGGGAGCGGCGCAGGCCAGGCGTGCAAGAACGCGGTCGGGTCGATCGCACCGTCGTAGCCGAGCGCCAGGAGCGAGACCGGATGCACCTCGAAGTGCAGGTGTGTCGGTGTTCCCTCGGCGTCGCCCGTCTCACCCATGAAGCCGATCACGTCCCCGGCACGGACATGGGCGCCGTCTCGCGCGAGCGTCGAGAACGCCGAGAGATGGGCGTAGTAGAACTCGTTTCCCTGCCTGTCCTGCAGCCAGAGTCGGTTGCCGCCTTCGGGGTTCCAGCCGACCGAGAACACCACCCCGCCTGCGACCGCGACCACCGGCTCCCCGTGGCGTCCGAAGAGGTCGTCGCCGTGGTGGTAGGAGACGTCAGCCCGAGCCGCGCCGAACGTGTCGGCCGCACCGTTCCCCCGGGGCACCGGTGCGACGTACGGCCCTCCGTCGAGCTGCGGCGGCACCGCCGGAACGACGGGCCGCGGGCCGGGGAGCGGCGCGCCTGGCGCCACCGGCAGCGGTGACCCATGCCGCATCGCAAGCGCAGCCGATGCGGTGCCCACGCAGCAGACGACCGCCACGCAGCACACCGCGACCGGCGACCGCGTCAGAGCTTACGAACGCGGACTGCGGTTCCGTACGCGCAGATCTCCGTCCAGTTCGTCCCCATCTCCGACGTATCGAAGCGCATGGCCAGGATGGCATTGCCTCCCTTCGCCTCTGCCTCGGCAACCATCCGTGAGATCACATCCGCGCGGCTGTCGACGAGGGCCTTCGTCATCCCCTTCAGCTCGCCGCCGAGGATCGACTTGAGCCCCGCACCAAGCTGCGAGCCGAGATTGCGCGAGCGAACCGTCAGACCGAACACCTCGCCGAGCACCTCGTCGATCGCGTAGCCGGGAATGTCGTTCATGGTTGAGATCAGCACAGCTGCACCACCTTCTGGATCGTTGACGTATCTGGACGAAGCTCGGTCGGCGACGCGACGATCGCGTCCCGGGGCTCAGCGGTCACTGCGCGCACTCGCGGAGCACGTTCCAGGCGCGCTCGACGTCGGCCTGCTGGGTCTGCCCGTTGCCGATGGCGAGCCGCAGCACGCTCTCCCCGCGCAGCTTCGTCGTAGCGACGAACACGGAGCCGGTCGCCGTCGCCCGCCGGGCGATCTCGTCGTTGTCGGCGCGCCGGTGTCGGAACGCGACGAGCGAGAACTGCCGGGGCGCCGAGACCTCCCAGTCGGGATCCGCCGCGACCCACTCCTCGAAGAGCGCGGCAAGTCGGATGTGCTCTCGGATCAACGCCTGGAGCCCCTCCCGGCCGTACCAGCGGAGGACGAACCAGAGCTTGAGTGCCCGGAAGCGTCGGCCGAGCGCGGGGCCGTGGTCGCGGAGGTCGATCGCACCGTCGGTGGCGGCGAGGTAGTCGCCGTGCGCTGCGAACGCGGCGCGAAGCATGTCGGGGCGTCGCGTCCAGAGCGCGGAGCAGTCCATGGGGGTGAAGAGCCACTTGTGGGGGTTGACGACGATCGAGTCGGCCCGCTCGACACCGGCGAGACAGGCGCGAAACTCGGGGCAGACGGCAGCCGCGCCCGCATACGCGGCGTCGACGTGGAGCCAGACGCCGGCCGCCTCGCAGCGCTCGGCGAGCACCTCGACCGGATCGACGGCAGCGAACGACGTCGTTCCGACCGTCGCAACGACCGCCGTCGCGTCGTCGAGGGAGAAGTCCGTTCGCATCCGGAGGTCGTCGTCGACCGGGACGGCGCGGAACTCAAGTCCAAGGATCCGAGCGGCCTTCTCGACGGAGAAGTGCGCATGCTCCGAGGCGTAGACGGCCCCGCCTGGCCGCAGCTCGCGCGCTGCGGCAAGCGCCGCTAGCGTCGAGGTCGAGGCGGTGTCCTCGATGTGCCCGTGGAGCCCTGAAGGGAGCCCGAGGAGCTGAGCGAGCCAGTCGAGCGTCACCTGCTCGAGCTCCGTGGCAGCCGGTGACGTGCCCCACGACATCGCGTTGACGTTCAGGGTGGCCACGAGGAGCTCTGCGAGGATGCCGGGCTCGGAGCCTGTGTTCGCGAAGTACGCAAGGAAGCGCGGGTGGTTCCAGTGGGTGAGCCCCGGCACGATGATCTCGTCGAGGTCGGCGAGCATCGCCGAGAACGGCTCACCGCGCTCTGGCGCAGCGGCCGGTAGCCGCGCAGCGACCTCCCCCGGTGCGAGCACCGAGGCGACAGGGCGCTCGCCGACCGTCTCGAGGTAGGTCGCCGCCCACTCCGACGCGGCAGCAAGGTCGTCGCGGAAGCTCATGGGCGCCGCTTGCGCAGCTTCTCGATCTGGGTCCACGTGTGCGTGTTGACGACGTCGTCCTTCGTCGCCCAGGCCCGGCGGGCCTGGGCGACACCGAGGCCGACGTAGTCCAGCGCGGCCGTCTGATGGCCGTCCGAGTCGATCACGAGCTTGACGCCGGCCTCGCGTGCGGCTCGTGCATGGACGTCGCTCAGGTCGAGCCGGTCCGGCTGCGAGTTGATCTCGAGGAAGGTTCCGGTCGCAAGCGCCCCCTCGATCACCCGCTCGACGTCGATCGGCGCCGGGTCGCGTCGCCCGATCTTGCGACCCGTGAGATGCCCGATGCAGTCGACGTACGGGTTCTCCATCGCCGCGAGCACCCGCCCAGTGGGATCCTTGTCGAAGCCGTGATGAACGGATGCGACGACCCAGTCGAGGCGCGCGAGCTCGTCCTCGGACACGTCGATCTCGCCGTCTGCGCGGATGTTCGCCTCGACGCCGCGCAGGATCCGCAACGGCACCCGCTCGTTCAGCTCGGCGATCGCCTCTGACTGCCGCTCGAGCAGCCCGTCACGGAGCCGCTGGGAGTGGTCGCAGATCGCGTAGTAGTCGTAGCCCTTCTCGACCGCCCGGCCGACCATCTCCTCGAGCGTGTTCCGGCCGTCCGACCACGTCGTGTGGGTGTGCAGATCCCCGCGGATGTCTCGCGGCTCGATCAGCCGCGGGAGCGCACCGGCACGGGCGGCGTCGAGCTCGCCGCTTCTCTCACGGAGCTCCGGCGGGATCCACGCGTAGCCGAGAAACGCGTACACCTCCTCCTCGGTTGCAAAGGCATGCACCACACCGGTTGCACTATCGGTGACCCCGTACTCGGAGACCGACAGGCCGCGGCGGACGGCGTCCTCTCGCAACGCGACGTTGTGCTCCTTCGAGCCGGTGAAGTGCTGGAGCAGGTTGCCGAACGACTCGGGCGGAACGACCCTGAGGTCGTAGCGGAGACCGTCCTGCCCGACCACCGTCGCCTTCGTGGGTCCGTGGGCGGCGACCTCGACGACCCACGGCTGCGTACAGAAGGCGTCGATCAACGCCGCGGGGTCGGTCGCGGTCGCGATCAGGTCGAGGTCGCGGACAGTCTCACGTGCACGCCGCGCCGAACCGGCGATCGAGACCTTGAGCGCAGCAGGATGCGCGGCCAGCGCGCCCGCGACCTCGTGCAGCCGCGGAAGAGCGGTGCCGAGCAACGTCCGGTGTGGCGCCTCCGCTGCGCGTGGCTTGCCGAGCTCGGCCAGGATTCGCTCCTCCGACTTCGCCCCCAGACCCGCGAGGCCGCGCAGCTGTTGCGCCTCGGCTGCCGCGTGCAGGTCGGCGACCGTCGTGATCCCAACCTCCTTCCAGAGCCGCCGGGCGGTCTTCGGTCCGAGGCCGGGAAGCTTCATGAACGAGGCGACCTCGACGGGGACGTCAGCCTTGCGTTTGGTGAGCGCAGCGATCTCACCGGTCTCAACCACCTCGATGATCTTCTGCTCGATTGTCTTGCCGATGCCCTGGAGGTCCTTTGCCCTTCCGTCTAGCGCGAGCTGCGCGACGGAGCTCGACGTCTCTCGAATCCGCTGCGCTGCGCGACGGTAGGCGGCGATCCGGAAGCCGTCGGCGGCCTCGAGCTCCATCAGGTCGGCCAGCAGGTCGAACTGGGCTGCGAGCTCGGTGTTCTGCGGCAGGGCGCTCGTCACCCTGCCAATGCTACGCACGGCCCCCGGCGCCGACGGGCCCGCGTGCGCGTGGGCGGCGCCACGTAGTCTGAGCAGACCTCTCCGCCCCGAAACGATGCGCGCAACCGTCTGTCTTCCCACCTACAACGAGCTCGAGAATCTGGAACGGATGATCGACGCGCTTGGGGCGGTGCTCCGCGACGGCGACCGCGTCCTTGTCATCGATGATGGCTCCCCGGACGGCACCGGCGCCCTGGCAGACCGGCTGGCCGCGCAGCGCTCGTTTGTGGACGTGCTCCACCGCGCGACCAAGGAGGGGCTCGGCCCCGCGTACCTCGCCGGCTTCGCGCGCGCGCTCGCCGACGGTGCCGAGCTTGTGATCGAGATGGACTGCGACTTCTCCCACGATCCGAACGACGTCCCACGGCTGATCGCCGCCGCCGAGGCAGGAGCCGACCTGGTGCTCGGCTCGCGCTACGTCCCCGGTGGCTCGATCCCCGACTGGGGACGGCTGCGGCGCGCTATCTCGATGGGCGGGAACATCTATGCCCGGCTCTGGCTGGCAGCGGGCATTCACGACCTGACCGGTGGCTTCCGGTGCTTCCGCCGCACCGTGCTCGAGACGGTCGATCTGAAAGCTGTGCGTGCCCGCGGATACGCGTTCCAGATCGAGATGGCGTTTCGAGCCGTCCTGGCCGGCTTCCGGGTCGAAGAGGTGCCGATCCGCTTCATCGACCGCGAGGCCGGGAACTCGAAGATGAGCAGATCGATCGTCGCCGAAGCCATGTGGTACGTCCCGCGCCTACGGCTCCGGTCGCTCGTAGGCCGGCTGTAGCCTGGGCTGCTGATGCGCGACGTGACCGATGCCAGCTTCGCCGCTGATGTTCTCTCCTCGGAGAGGCCCGTTATCGTCGACTTCTGGGCACCGTGGTGCGGCCCGTGCCATGCGATCCGGCCGATCCTTGAGCAGCTCGCCGCAGAGACTGATCGCGTGGAGTTCGTCAAGGTCGACATCGACGAGAACCCCGTCGTCGCCTCAAAGTACGAGGTTCTGTCGATCCCGACCGTCATGATCTTCGACGGTGGTGAGGTCAAGGAGACCGTCGTCGGCGCCCGTTCCGCCGCGCACTTCCGGCAGGCGTTCGCGGACTACATCTAGGGCCGCCACGGGGACCGCGCTCGGGGCGGTGCTCGGCGGGGCCCCTCAGGGCTGGATCGCGTGCAGCCCGAAGTAGAGCTGGTGGAACGCGGCCTGGTACTTCGCGAGATCCATGTTCTCGTAGTCGAGAGCGCCGTGCCAGTAGGCAAGCATCAGGTGAACGGAGAGGAGCGTTGTCGCGGCGACAACCGTCAGGACAGCGGGGCGAACTAGCCGTTTCGAGGCGGTCTCGATCAGTGCCGCGAGGCCAAGGGCGAACACCGGAAGTGCGTCGATGAACGGCCGCATGCCGAACGACCCTCCATACCACCAGATCGACCAGCTCGACACCACCCAAGCGTTCACAACGAGGTACGTGACCGCCGGGACGACGAGGAACGGCACAGTCCGACGAAGCCAGGCGAGACCGACCGCGGCAAGGACGAGGACGGGAGACCAGAAGAAGAGCCCCTTGCGGACGCTGAAGAGCACACCTCGGAGGTGCGGGTGGAGAAGGTCGAGGTAGCCACGATCTCGCGTGTACGGGTTGACGAAGACCCTCCCGGTGATCTCGAAGAAGTACGCAAACTGCGGTAGCAGGACGAGCAGGAACACCCCTGCCCCGATCGCGACGAGGTCGAGGCGCCCAGCCAGCGCCCGTGCGCGCGGCACGACGTCGCGCGGCGATCTGACCCCGATGAGCCCACAGAACACGAGGATGACGAGGTTCGTCGGTCGCACGAGCATCGCGAGCCCGACCGCAGCGGCAAGGCCGGCGACGTTCGAGACGGCGGGACGCTCAGAGGTCGCGACCGCCAGCCGTAGAACGAGCGCGATCGCGCAGAACGAGAAGGCATGGCTGAAGATCGCGTCGTACGTCGCGTAGCTGAACGCGTCGGTGCCGAACGTGATCGCAAGCAGCGTGACCACAACCGTGCTCGGCCGAAACCAGCGGGCTAGCAGCGAGCCGAGCAGCGCGATGCCGAGCAGGAAGTACGCCAACCCCGCTGCCGCCGCAGCCGCCTGGTAGGGCCACGAGAACCCATTCCGTCGCGTGCCGGCGGCGATCGCGATCACGTGGCCGACGCCGAAGAACGGAGCAATCATCACCGCCTCTCCGATCCCGTACTGGTCGAGGAGCCGTCCGGTGGGCTGCACCGGTTGCAGCACCTGCTCGGCCGGTGGCAGACCGCCGAATGAGCGGTCGATCGTCGCCCACATCGTCAGGTCGTGGTCGAGCAGGGCGGCCGGGAGGTAGATGTAGTACCCGACGCCGTCGGAGCGGATCGGCGGCCCACCGCCGTAGGGCAGCTTGCTGCCGTAGATCCAGGCGAAGGAGGCGCCACCGAGCACTGCGATGGCGAGCGCGACCGCGGCCACCGGTGACAGGCCGCCGCCCACGCGGGACCCGACCCTTCCCTCAGCGATCATCGGCCCCGCCGTCACGGGCGAAGTGCTCCCAGCCAGGCAGAGCCGTCGCGATCCCGTCTCGAAGGAGCTCCACCCCGGCTCCCTCCACGACCGTCCCGATCACGGCGAAGCCGTCCGGATCGGCCACCGCGGCGAGGAGCTCGTAGTCCTCGCCGAAGCCCAGGTCGTCGATCGCAGCACCTGGGGCGAGCGGGACCGCGTCGAGGTCGACGACGCACCGCACGCCCGAGCGGCCGGCCAGGTGTGAGACGTCGACGGCGATGCCGTCCGAGATGTCGAGCATCGCCGAGGCGTGACGGCCGAGCCGCAGCCCCTCTGCAAGCCGAAGCGGCGGGGCGAGGTACCTGCCATTCCGGAACGCAGCCCCCGCACCGCCGAGGGGGCCCGTGACGACGAGGTTGTCCCCCGGGCGCGCTCCCGCGCGACCCGGAACCCGATCGGAGCGCCCGAGAGCGGTGATGCTGAGCACGACCTGAGGTGCGGACGTCGTATCGCCGCCGACAACCGGGACGCCGCACTCCGCAATCCCGGCGTAGAGCGCGCAGACGTCCGCGACGGCCGTTGTGCCCGGCACGGCGAGCGTCACGACGAGCGCCTCGGGCGTCGCACCCGAGGCCGCGAGGTCGCTGAGGTTGACCGCCGCCGCGCGTTGGCCAAGCGCACGCCACGAGATCCAGTCGAGCCGGAAGTGCACCCCTTCGACAAGCGCGTCCTGGGTAACGACGAGCCCGTCGCGGAGCTGCGCCGTGTCGTTCTCCACTCCGGTGATCAGGCCCCGCTGCTCGAGCGAGGCGAGGAGACCGAGCTCACCGAGCTCCGAGAGCCGCATCGACCACCTCCCGCAGTTTCGGGTCCGCTGCCGCCCGCACCGCCGCAACCCCCGCTGCCCCGGCTGCGACACACGAGGCGGCGTTCGACGCGTCGATGCCGCCGATTGCAATCACCGGCGTCGAGACGTCACGGCAGATCCGCTCGAGCTCGACCAGCCCGAGCGCCGGAGCGGCGTCAGGCTTTGACGGCGTCCCCCAGACCGGGCCGACGCCGAGGTAGTCCGCGTCGGCAGCAACGGCCTGTTCGTACGTGGACGCCGAGCGGCCAAGCAACAACCCGCGCTCGCGGGCGCGCTTCGCACCGCGATCCGCCTGCCCGAGGTGGACACCATCGGCACCGAGCTCCAGCGCCGCCTCAACATCGTCGTTGACGATGAACGTCATTGCGAGATCTCGGAAGCCCCGGCCGGCCGCGACGACCACGTCCGTCGGACCCTTGACGCGCAGCTGCACCACGGTCGCGCCCGCGGCGACCGCCCGGTGCGCCTGCTCGATGTCCTCGACGATCGCGTGGAGCCTCACGACAGGAGCGCTCTCCCGTTGAGCGTGTCAGGATCGAGCGCGGCGAGCGCGTCGTACAGCTCGACGTGGAACGAGCCCGGGCCGCGAGACCGGGCCGCTGCGTCCTCTCCGGCGACGCCGAATGAGACGAGCGCCTCGACGGCGCCCTGAAACGGCGACTCCGCGACCGCGACGAAGCAGCCGGTGAGAGCGCTCGCCATGCACCCCGTGCCGGTGATCGACGCCATCAGCGGATGGCCGTTCGAGATCGCGATGACCCGCTCACCGTCGGAGACGTGGTCGACGGCGCCGGTCACCGACGCGACGACGCCAAGAGCCCGAGCCGCCGCCCGTGCGATCTGCCCCGGCTCCGCGTCAGCACCGATCGACTCGACACCGCGCATCTGGGCGGCAACGCCTGCGAGCGTCGCGATCTCGCCCGCGTTGCCGCGGAGCACGGCAACGGCGACCTCGGCGAGGATGCGCCTGGCCGTCTCGGTGCGGTAGCTCGTGGCGCCGACGCCGACGGGATCGAGCACGACGGGCACGCCGCGCTCATTGGCCGCCCTCCCGGCCGCGAGCATCGCGTTGACCCAGCGGGAAGAGAGCGTGCCGATGTTGAGCACGAGCGCCCCTGCGTACCCGACCATCTCCTCGACCTCCTCGGGTGCATGCGCCATCACCGGGAGCGCACCGAGCGCCAGCGTGGCATTCGCCGTCTCGTTCATCACCACGTAGTTCGTGATCTGGTGGATGAGCGGCTTGCGCTCGCGCAGCAGGCGGAGGGACTGTCCCGCGTTCATCTGTTCCCCTTCACATTGAGAATGTCGACCGGGCCATCGCCGGCTCCGATCTCGACAAGACCCTGCCGGACAGCCGTGCCGGCGGCAGCGGCTGCCCCTCGCGCCGCCTCCACCAACGAGAGGCCGCGGGCGAGGAGCGCCGTCAGGGTCGCCGAATGCGTGCAGCCCGCGCCATGGGTCGCAGCGACCGCGTGGCGCACGACGGGGATCTCGATGTGTCGTTCCCCGTCGAAGAGATGGTCGACCGGATCGCTCCCGTGCCCGCCCGTCACGATGACCGCCGGCGCGCCGAGCGCGTGCAACGCGACGGCAAGGGAGCGCCGCGTCCCCTCCGACCCCGTGAGCATGATCGCCTCGTCGAGGTTCGGGGTCACAACGGTTGCGAGGGGAAACAGGCGTGAGACAAGCGCCTCGACCGCCCCCTCCTCGAGGAGCGGCGCGCCGGAACTCGCAACGAGAACCGGGTCGACGACGAGCGGCAACGGATGCCGCTCGAGCCAATCCGCAACCGTCTCGATGAGCCGACGGGAGAAGAGCATTCCCGTCTTGGCTGCATCGACGCCGATGTCGTCGTACACGGCGTCGAGCTGGGCGACCACGAACTCCGGCGGCAGCTCGTGGATCGCGGTCACCGCAACGGTGTTCTGCGCGGTCAACGCGACGAACGCCGACAGGCCGTGCGCCCCCGCGGCGGCGAACGCCTTCAGGTCGGCCTGGACCCCTGCGCCACCTCCGCTGTCGGAGGTCGCGATCGTCAGAGCTCTCGGTACTCCCATCCCTACCTCCCTTCGCCGGCATGACCCGGATCAGGTTCTACGGGTGTGATCTCAGCCCCGACAGGGCACCCCGGCGGACCGAGGCTAGCATCGGCCGCGTGGCAAACGTCGGGCCCGTCTTTCCGGAAGAGCTGCTCTCCGGCGAGGAGCTCGCCCACCGAAGCGAGGAGCCGGCTCGGGAGGCCCGGACAGCGCCGATCCCCGACGCTCTGGCTGCGCGCGTCCGTGACGCGATCGGGGTTGAGAGCCTCTACGACCACCAGCGCGAGGCGTGGGAGACCGCCGCCGCGGGCGAGAACTTCGTCATCACAACCGGGACTGCGTCGGGGAAGACGCTTGCCTTCAACCTGCCGGTCCTCGACGCGCTCGCACGCGACCCGAAGGCGCGCGCGCTCTACCTCTACCCGACGAAGGCCCTGGCCCAGGACCAGTTCCGCACGCTCGCCGGCTATCGCATCCCCCGGCTGCGGCCCGCGATCTACGACGGCGACACGCCGCCCGACCACCGGGCCCAGATCCGGCGGAGCGCGAACATCGTCCTCTCGAACCCGGACATGCTCCATGTCGGCGTCCTCCCAAACCACGACCGTTGGGCGGAGCTGCTCGCGAACCTCCGGTTCGTCGTCGTCGACGAGGCGCACATCTACCGCGGTGTCTTCGGATCACACGTCGGGAACGTCCTGCGTCGCCTGAGGCGACTCGCGCGCATGTACGGGTCAGAGCCACAATTCCTCCTGGCCTCCGCGACGATCTCGAACCCCGGCGAGCTTGCGACCGAACTGACCGGAGCTCCGACGACCGTGATCGGGGACGACGCGGCACCGAGGGCCGAGCGCACCGTCGTCCTCTGGAACCCGCCGCTCGAGGACGCCGAGCTTGGTCTGCGTGGCTCGGCACTCGCCGAGGCCGCGAAGCTCCAGGCGGGGTTCGTCCAGCACGGCCTGCGCACGCTCACCTTCGCGAAGAGCCGCAAGGCGGCAGAGCTGATCCACCGCTTCACCGCCGACCGCCTCGGCGACGACTCCGCCCTCTCGCCCTACCGGGCCGGGTACACGGCGACGCAGCGGCGTGAGATCGAACGACGGCTCGCGGCCGGGGAGCTCCTGGGCGTCTCGGCGACGAACGCGCTCGAGCTCGGGATCGACATCGGACTCCTCGACGTCGTGATCTCCGTGGGCTTCCCCGGCACGGTCGCCTCCCTGCGGCAGCAGTGGGGCCGGGCCGGGCGGCGCGGTCACGGGCTAGCTGTCCTCGTCGCGAGCGAGGACGCGCTCGACCAGTACTTCATGCGTGAGCCGGACAAGCTGCTTCGGCGTCACGTAGAAGCAGCGCTCCTCGACCCTGCGAGCCCGCGGGTGCTCGCCGGTCACGTCCGCGCAGCCGCCTACGAGGCGCCGATCGATGAGGCCGACCGCGCGATTCTCGGCGATGCGGCTCTGGCCGCGGCCGCCGCGGATCCGGAGCTCAAGGCAACCGCGCACGGCTACGTCTGGGGCGGCCGCGACCATCCGGCATCGCGGATCTCGCTTCGCTCGGCTAGCCCCGACTCGTTCGCGATCATCGACGGTGAGTCCGGAGACATCATCGGTTCGATCGAGCGTGCCCGAGCCCACTCGACGGTGCACGAGGGCGCCGTGTACCTCCACCTCGGCGAGAGCTACCTCGTCCGCGAGCTGGACGAGTCGGCGATGCGCGCGATCGTCGAGCCGTTCTCGGGCGACTGGTACACGCAGGCCAAGAAGGAGACGGCCACGACAGTCGTTCGGCCGCTACTCGAGAAGCGCCGCGCCGGCCTCGACCTCGTCTTCGGCGAGATCGAGGTGACCGAGCAGGTCGTCGGGTACGAGCGGAGGTCGGCGCGGACGCAGCAGCGGATCGAGCTCGTCCCGCTCGTCCTCCCCCCGGCAAGCTTCCCGACCGAGGCGATCTGGTTCAGCCCGGACGACCGGCTGCTCGACGGCCTCGACGCGACGCCCAAGCTGCTCGGGACGCTCCACGGCGCCGAGCACGCGTTGATCGCGATGCTGCCGCTCTGGGCGATGTGCGACCGCTGGGACATCGGTGGGCTCTCCACAAACCTCCATGAGCAGACCGGACGGCCAACCGTGTTCATCTACGACGGACACGCCGGCGGGGTCGGGATCGCCGAGCGTGGCTTCAGCCAGTTCGAGGGCTGGGTCGCCGACACCGTCGCAATGATTCGCGGCTGCCCGTGCCACGACGGCTGCCCATCCTGCGTTCAGAGCCCGAAGTGTGGGAACCTGAACGACATGCTCGACAAGGCCGGCGCGCTCACCTTGCTCCGTCGCCTGCGGTGAGTCAGCTGCCCAGATCCGACCGGTCGGATCTGGGATCTACTCGGTCATCTACGGCTCGGCCTTCATCTCAGGAGGTGCGGCGTCTCAGCGTCGTCGCCCCGAGCGCGAGCGCAACCGCGGCGACGGCTGCGACGATCGCCGCGTCCCGCAGCACCCGGATGCCGTCGGTACCTGCGACCGCGTGTGCGATGCCGTCGTAAGCCCACGTCAGCGGGAGCACGGTGGAGACGGCCTCGAGCACGTGGTTCATCCGGGCCCGCGGGACGAGCAGGCCACAGAGGAGGAGCTGGGGGAAGACGAACGCCGGCATGAACTGGACAGCCTGGAACTCCGTGCGGGCAAAGGCGCTGACGAACAGCCCCATCGCCATCCCGAGCACGGCGTTTGCCACCGCAAGCACGATCACGACCGGCACCGCGCCCTGCACGTCAAGCCCGAGCAGCCCAAAGGCGACGGCCGAGGTGATGCAGGCCTGCGCCGTGGCCACTCCGGCGAACGCGATCGCGTACCCGAGGAGCAGGTCGAGCTTGGCGAGCGGGAGCGTCATCAGCCGTTCGAGGGTGCCGCTCGTGCGCTCACGGAGCATCGCGATCGACGTCACGACGAACATCGAGCTGAACGGGAAGATGCCGACCATCGGGCCGCCGATCCGGTCAAATGTCTGCGGCTGCCCGTCGAACACGTACCGAAACAGGGTGATCAGGAGCGGCGGCACGAAGAAGACAAGAGCGAGCGTCCGAGGGTCACGGCGAAGCTGACGGAGGACGCGCAGCGCCGTGGCACCTGTCACCCGAAGGCTCATGCCACCTCGGCTTCCACGAGCGAGAGGAACGCATCGTCGAGCCGCTCGCAGCCGGTTCGCTCGCGCAGGGACGCCGGCGACTCGTCGGCGATCAGCTCACCCGCCCGAAGCAGCAGAAGCCGGTCACACCGCTCTGCCTCATCCATCACGTGCGACGAGACAAGGAGCGTCCCTCCGGCGGCGGCGAGCCGACGGAAGGTGTCCCAGAGATCGCGACGCAGGAGGGGGTCGAGGCCAACCGTCGGCTCGTCGAGCACGAGCAGCTCGGGCTCGCCGAGCAGCGCGGTCGCGAGGGAGAGTCGCGAGAGCTCACCGCCCGAGAGCGTCCGCACGATCTGGCTTCCAAGCGCCGCCAGCCCGACGATGTCGAGGACCGCGTCGATGCGCTCTGGGTCGGCAGCGAGCACCCGGGCGAAATACGCGAGGTTCTCACGCACCGTCAGATCGAGGTACACCGACGGCGCCTGGGTCACGTAGCCGACGCGCGAGCGAAGCTCACGCGTCCCGGCCGGATACCCGAGCACGGTCACGTCTCCGCCTGCGATCTTCTGGACGCCGACGATCGCGCGCATCAACGTCGTCTTGCCAGAGCCGCTCGGCCCGAGCAGCCCCGTGACGGTTCCCGGCTCGACGCGGAGCGAGATATCCGGGAGCACGGGCCGGGCACCGCGAACGACATGGAGGTGCTCGACGACGATCGCGCTCACCCTGCGAGCATAGAGGCGCGCTTCGCCCTACGATCACGCCGTGAACTGGCGCGCCTTCGGCGAGACCTTCGTGACGCTCTTCGTCATCACCGACCCGCTCGGGAACGCGCCGGTCTTCCTGACGATCACCCGGAAGATGCGGCCCGCAGAGCGACAGCGGGCCGCTATCCGCGCCGTCATCGCAGCAGGCGCCCTGATCGTCGGGTTCGCCATGTTCGGCGAGCTGATCCTCCGCTACCTCCACGTCTCGATCGGGAGTCTCTCGATCGCCGGGGGACTCCTCCTCCTCCTGGTCGCACTCGAGATGCTGCGAGGCACCGACTTCCCGACCGGCGACTCGGAGGACGTCGCGCTCGTTCCGCTCGCGACGCCGCTCGTCGCGGGACCCGGTGCGATCGCAACGTCGATGGTGCTTTGGCGGACTTACCCGAGTGCGGGAGGGCACGCCTCGGTAGTCATCGCCATCCTGGCTGCCGTTGCCTGCGTCGGCCTCGCCCTCCTCGTTGCCGAGCGGGTCACGAGGACGATCAACCCCGGGATCCTCTCGTTTCTCACACGCGTGTTCGGTCTGCTGCTCTCGGCGATCGCCGTACAGCTCGTCGTCGACGGTGTGCGGAGCCTTGTCTAGCCTCGCGTCACGCGCTGCGTCTTCCACCAGGCCTGTGGAAAACAGCCGAGACCCTGTGGGTAGCTCCCCGCGACAAACCCGCTCATAGCAACGGTTGCGACCGGCGGATTACCGCAATTGCAGCGCAATTACGGTTGAAAAGCCTGTGGATGAGATAGTGCGTTTCGGTGTCAGGCCACGACGCCCATCGCGCGGAACTTCGCGCGGCGGCGACGGCGAAGCTCGGCGGCGGGGATGTCCACAAGACTGTCGATCGAAGCGATGATGCTCTCCTTGAGCATCGCCGCGGCGGCGTCGGGATCGTTCTGTGCGCCACCGGCCGGCTCGGGAACGATGCCGTCGATCACGCCGAGCTCGAAGCAGTGGAGCGCGTCGGGCTTGAACGCCGCAGCGGCCTTCTTCGCCTCGGCTGCGTCGCGCCAGAGGATCGCGGCGCACCCCTCGGGTGTGATCACCGAGTAGATCGCGTTCTCCTGCATGAGCACCCGATCGGCGACGGCGATCGCGACCGCGCCGCCCGAGCCGCCCTCACCGATCACGCACGCGACGGTCGGGACGTTCAGCCTGACCATGGCAGCCTGGGCGCGTGCGATCGCCCCTCCCTGCCCATGCTGCTCGGCGAGGACGCCCGGGTAGGCGCCCGGGGTGTCGACCAGCGTCACGACCGGAAATCCGAAGTGAGCCGCGAGCTCCATCACCCTGACCGCCTTCGCATAGCCCTCCGGGTAGGCCATCCCGAACTGACGGTTGACACGATCCTTCAGGTCGCGGCCCTTCTGGTGACCGACAACGGCGACCGTGCGTCCGTCGAGCTTGCCGAGACCCGTGACGATCGCGCCATCATCTGCGCGGCCACGGTCACCGTGCAGCTCGATCCAGTCGTCGAGGATGCGCTCGACGTAGTCGAGGGTGTACGGACGCTCGGGGTGCCGCGCGAGCTCGACGTAGCCCCAGATCTGCTCCTCGGAGGCCTCGGGGCCGGACTTCAGCTTCTCGAGCTGCCGCCGGAGCCTGTCTGCCTCACCGCGTACTCGCGTCCCGCCGATCAAGGGCAGGTTCGTGAGCCGCCCGAGACGCAGGCGCAGCCACTTCTCGGCTTCACCGGGCAAAGAGCCGCAGGAGCCGGGCCAGATAGGGCCGCTGCTCGGATCGAGGGACGATGGCATCGAGATGGCCGAACCGCAGGTTCTGCTCGGCACGACCGAAGTCGTCGGGGAGCTTCTCCTTGGTCGTCTGCTGCACGACCCGGGGGCCGGTGAACGCGAGCAACGCACCTGGCTCGCCGATCATGACGTCGCCAAGCGACGCAAAACTCGCCGTGACGCCGCCGGTGGTCGGGTCGGTGAGAAGGCTGAACATCGGGAGGCCGGCGTCGCGAAGCTCGTCGAGCGCCGAGATCGTCTTGGGCAGCATCATCAGCGAGAGCACGCCCTCCTGCATGCGAGCGCCACCGGAGCCGGAGACCGTCACGAGGGGGCAGCCGCGCTCGCTCGCCGACTCGCAGGCGCGCACGTACTTCTCGCCGACCGCACTCCCAACCGAGCCGCCCATGAAGAAGAAGTCCATCACGGCAAGCTCGAGCGGGTGGCCCTCGATCGTGGCGGAGCCGACGACGATCGCCTCGTTGAGTCCGGTGTTGAGCTCGGCCTCACTCAGACGCTCGACGTACGGCCGTAGGTCGAAGAAGTGGAGCGGGTCGGCGGAACGCACGTCCGCGGCCTCCTCAACGAACGAGCCGAGGTCGGCGAGCTGCGCGATCCGCGCCCAGGCCGTCATCCGGAAGTGGTGGCCGCACTGCCCGCAGACGTGGAGCGACGCCTCGAGCTCATCGTCGCGGTAGTGAGAGCCGCAGCTCGGGCAGGTGTTCGGATGTTTCTTGGCAGACGGAGCCTTCCGGTCCTGCTCGACCTTGACTTCGATTCGCGCCTCGGTCATCGCGCCGGTGAGTTTAGTCCCAGCTGGACCGACACCGATCGCCGACGGTGGACACCCGTCTTCCGGCTAGGCCGGAATCAGGCTGTCGAGCGCGTCCGCGACGGTGGTGAGGTCGGCCAGCTCGATCGTCGGTGAGGGGCCCGCGGGCTCGTCCAGGCGGTTGATCCAGATGTTCGGGATGCGAAGCTTGTGCGTCGGGGATATGTCGTGGAACAGGCTCGCGGCGACGTGGATCTGCCTGTGGGGCGGCAGCAGGGTTCGAATCCTGAACTCCTGCCAGTGCCGGATGGCGGGCTTGAAGGAGTTGATCTCGCCGGCGACAACGGTCTCGTCGAACGGCACGCCCAGGCGCGCGATCGACGCGTCGATCAGGTCGCGGTCGGAGTTCGAGAGGATTGCCGTCTTCCAGCCGCGCGCCCGAATCTCCTCGAGCGCGTCGACCGTCTCGGGGAACGGCTCCCAGGAGGGGAGCGAGTCGGCGAGGCCGCCCGCCTCGCTCTCCGGTGCACCCAGGCGACGCATCGTCTCGGTCGTGACGGCGCGGTAGCTCTGCGTGCCGTCGGTCTCGATCTCGCGCTCGAGCTGGTGGTAGCGGTGGAGCAGGGCGTCGAGCTCCTTCTCCGCGGCGCTCGGCCCCGAGGGCTCGTCGCTCTCGCTGTCGGCCTCCCGCGCATCGACGACGGTTTCGTCGATGTCGAAGACGCGCGCGAGCTCCGCGCGGATTCCCGCGTTCCAGTCGATCAGCGTTCCGTAGCAGTCGAAAGTTGCCCAGCGATCCAAGAGAACCTCCGAGTGGTGTCTGTTTGACCCGACAGTGGTGCGCTACCTGCGGCAGCGCGTGGTGTCAGATATAGCACCGCTGGGTGCGTGTGGCGTCGGTCAGCCTTCGAAGCGGCGCAGGACGATGGTGGCGTTGTGGCCACCGAAGCCGAACGAGTTCGAGAGCGCCACGTTGAGATCGGGCAGCGAGCGAGCGACGTTCGGGACGTAGTCGAGGTCACAGTCCGGGTCGGGCTCGTCCAGGTTGATCGTCGGTGGAGCGATCCGCTCCTTCAGCGCGAGCGTCGTGAAGATCGCCTCTATCGCACCGGCCGCACCGAAGCAGTGACCGGTCGCGCCCTTCGTCGAAGAGACCGCTGTTCGGTAGGCGTGCGCCTCACCAAGTGCAAGCTTGATCACGCGGGTCTCGGCCGAATCGCCGAGCGGCGTCGACGTCGCGTGCGCGTTGACGTAGCCGATCTCGGTCGGGTCGACGCCGGCGTCAGCGAGCGCCATACGCATCGAGCGTGCCGGGCTCTGGCCGGTCGGGTCGGGCTCCGTCATGTGGGACGCGTCGGCGGACATGCCGTAGCCGATCAGCTCGGCGTAGATCTTCGCTCCGCGCGCCTGCGCCATCGACAACTCCTCCAGCACCATCACCCCGGAGGCCTCGCCCATCACGAGCCCGTCGCGGCTCTTGTCGAACGGACGTGAGGCGCGCTTCGGGTTGTCGCCACGGCGCGAGAGTGCACGCATCGCGTCGAACCCTGCGACACCAACCTTCGTGATCGGCGCCTCGGCTCCACCGGCGATCATCGCATCGGCGCGGCCCCAGCGAATCGCGTCGAGCGCGTCGCCGATTGCCATGTTCGAGGCGGCGCAGGCGGTACAGGCGCTCAGGAGCGGCCCCTTAGCGCCAAGCTCGATCGAGACCCAGCCCGCGCCCATGTTCGGGATGATCGACGGGATCGAGAACGGGTTGACCCGGTCGGGCCCGCGGTCGCGGAGGGTGTCGTAGCAGTCCTGGAACGACTGGAGGCCTCCGATGCCGGTCGCGATGGACACGCCGACACGCTCGGGATCGAGGCTGACATCGATCCCCGAGTCGTCGTGCGCCATCCGCGCAGCGGCAATCGCCATCTGCGCGAAACGATCCATCCGCCGCGACGCCTTGCGATCGATCCAGACCGTCGGGTCGAAGTCCTTCAGCTCGTTGGCGAAGTTGACGGTGTAGTCGGCAGTGTCGAAGACGGTGATGGGGCCGACCCCGCACTGTCCGGCGAGTAGCCCGCGCCACGTCGACTCGACGCTGTTGCCGAGCGAGGTGACCATGCCGAGACCGGTGATGACGACGCGTCGCCGTCCGCTTGCACTCTCCACTTACATCCCCATTCCGCCGTCGACGAGCAGCACATCGCCCGTGATGAACGATGACTCGTCCGAGCAGAGGAACCGTACCGCTCCCGCGACGTCCTCTGGCTCACCGAGGCGCGCCAGAGGCGTGTTACCGAGGATCGTGGCGTTGACCTCATCCGGCAGCACCTCGGTGAGGCGCGTCTTGATGTACCCCGGAGCAACGACGTTCGCACGAACGCCGCGCGACCCGAGCTCGCGGGCGAGCGACTTCGTGAAGCCGATGATCCCGGCCTTGGAGGCTGCGTAGTTCGTCTGACCCCAGTTCCCGTGGACGCCGACGACCGAGCTGACGTTGACGATCGAACCGGCGCGCTTCTTCATCATCGGCCGGGTGACGGCACGACAGGTGTAGAAGACCGAGCTCAGGTTCGTCTCGATCACCTCGTGCCAGTCCTCGTCGGTCATCCTCGCGAGCAGGCCGTCGCGCGTCAGCCCCGCGTTGTTGACGAGCAGGTCGAGATCGCCAGCCTCCTCGATCAGGCGTGCGGCGTCCTCGGCCGAGGAGACGTCGGCCTGGATCGCGCGGCCGCCGACCTCCGCTGCGAGCGCCTCGGCCTCATCTGCACCCGAGCGATATCCGATCGCAACCTGCGCACCTGCTCGCGCGAGCTCCCGGACGACTGCCGCGCCGATGCCTCGTGAGCCTCCAGTGACGAGCGCGGTCTTGCCCGCGAGTGAGCAGAACTCAGCCAAGCTCGTTCACGGCCGCTTCGAGCGACTTCAGATCGTTGACCGAGATCGCCCTGACGGAGCTGTCGATCCTCTTCAGTAAACCGCTCAGCACGTTGCCCGGCCCCACCTCCACGAAGGTCGTGACACCCTGGGAGATCAGCTCGCCGGCAGCCTGCGTAAACTTGACGGGAGCTGTCAGCTGCTCGATCAGGAGCGACTTGAAACGCTGCGCGTCCTCGAGCTTGGCCGTGACCGTCGACATGAAGTGGGCGGTCGGAGTCTTGAAGTCGAGCCTGTCGATCGCCGGCCGGAGCCGCTCGGCGGCATGCTCGACGAGCGGCGAGTGGAACGCGCCGGAGACGCGCAGGCGGATCGCGCGACGCGCGCCCTGGAGCTGCGCCTCGGAGCAGCACTCATCGACCGCGTCCGTCTCGCCCGAGATGACGATCTGGCCCGGGCAGTTGTAGTTCGCAGGCCACACGTTCGCGACGCCACGACAGATCGCCTCGACGGCCTCGTCAGCAAGACCCAGAATCGCCGCCATTGAGCCGGGGCTCTGGCGGGCAGCTGCTGCGGTGGCAAGGCCGCGCTCGCGCACGAGCGCGATCGTCTCCGGAATGCTCAGCGCGTGCGCTGCCCCGAGGGCCGAGAACTCGCCGACCGAATGACCGATCACGTAGTCGGGAGCGACGCCCCGAGCCCGCAGCGCCGCGTTGATCGCAAGGCAGGTCGTGACGAGCGCAGGCTGCTGCACCTCGGTCTCCATGAGCTGCTCCTCGGTGCCCGCGAAGCAAAGCGCGCGGAGGTCGAGACCCGACGCCTTGCTCCCCTGGTCGAACACTGCCATCGCCGCCGGCTCGGCCTCGGCGATCTCGTGCCCCATGCCGGGCGAGAACGATCCCTGGCCCGGGAACATGAAGGCGATCTTGCTCATGCCGTCGCTCCGTTCGTTGCGTGCGTCCATTCGATCAGCGCAGAGCCCCATGTCAGACCGGCGCCCATCCCGGTCATCAGCACCAGCTTCCCAGGTTCGAGGCGGCCGTCGTCGGCGGCGTCTGCGAGTGCGAGCGGGATCGAGCCCGACGACGTGTTGCCGTACCGGTCGACGTTGACGATCACCTTCTCCTCAGGGAGGCCGAGCTTGCTCGTTGCGTGGTCGATGATGCGGACGTTGGCCTGATGCGGCACGTAGACGTCGATGTCGGCAACCGTCTTGCCACACGCCTCGAGGATCGCCTCAGCCGAGCTCACCATCACGCGCGTCGCAAACTTGAAGACCTCGCGGCCGTTCATGCGCAGGAAGCGCTCGTCGGGCGGACACACCCGTGAGCCGCTGTTCGGGAAGGTCAGCTCCATGCCGCCGCCACCGTCGGCACCGAGCTCGAACCCGAGAAAGCCTCCGTGCTCGACCGGCTCGACGACGGCAGCACCCGCGCCGTCACCGAAGAGGATGAGCGTCGAGCGATCCGTCCAGTCGAGCGTGCGGCTGAGAACGTCGCCGCCGATCACGAGGGCGCGCTTGGAGTAACCGCCGGAGACCATTGCCTGTGCCTGAGCGAGCGCGTACATGAAGCCTGTGCAGCCGGCCGAGAGGTCGTAGGCAGCGGCGTCCGTGCACCCGAGCGCGTCGGCGACGATCGCGGCCGTCGCCGGAAAGGCCATATCGGGTGTGACGGTCGCGACGATCACAAGGTCAATGCTCTTCGGGTCGGCACCGGCCATCTCGAGCGCCCGCCTGGCGGCCGGGAGCGAGATGTCGGACATCGCCTCGTGCTCGGCGGCGATGCGACGCTGACGGATGCCGGTACGGCTTACGATCCACTCGTCCGACGTCTCGACGATCTTCGCGAGATCGTCGTTCGTGACGACGCGGTCAGGCACATGACACCCAAGGCCCGTTATCGAGACGCGCTTGCCGGTCGAGAGGCCGATCACTCGCTCACCGCAAAGGTCAGCGTGCCGCGCACGGCGAGCGCGCCACCGACGGATGCGCGCACCTTGCCCTTACCGACCGGGCCGCGAACGGTCTCGACGTCGCACACGAGATCGATCACCTCGCCTGGCCGAACGATCCGCTTG
This sequence comes from Actinomycetes bacterium, assembly GCA_037142875.1. Lineage (GTDB taxonomy): Bacteria > Actinomycetota > Thermoleophilia > Gaiellales > Gaiellaceae > PALSA-600. The sequence continues at coordinate 355,753 of JBAWZV010000001.1, forward strand.
AAGCGCACCTCGTCGATCCCGGCAAAGAGCACGAGCTTGCCGGCGTTCTCGGGCTGTGAGAGGACAGCAACAGCACCACACTGAGCGAGCGCCTCGATCATCTTCACACCCGGCATGATCGGGTTGCCCGGAAAGTGACCCGCGCAGTCCTCCTCGGTCACCGTCTTCGTCGCCACGACGCGTTCGCCGGGGATCAGCTCGGTCACCTCATCGATGAGCAGGAACGGCGGACGGTGCGGAAGGATCGCCTCGATCTCCACACGCCCAAGGGGAAGCGTCGGCGCCACAGACACCTACTCTAGAGGGCGATGCAGCTCTCACCGGAGGTCGTAGTGTCGAAGCTGCGGGGAAGTTACGGTCGTAACTACCTCTACGCGGCCGAAACACCCTCCACGCAGACCCTTCCGGCCGACGATGCGCCGCACGGGACCGTCGCTCTCGCCGAGCACCAGACGGCAGGCCGAGGGCGTCTCGGGAGGCAGTGGATCGACGAGCCGGGAGCTGGGCTCTCGTTCTCGGTCGTGCTGCGGCCGCCGCTGCCGGTGGCCAACTGGCCGGAGCTGACGCTCGTCGCTGCGAAGGCTGTCGCAGGTGCGGTCGGAGCTGGCGCAACGATCAAGCACCCGAATGACGTCCTGCTCGACGGCCGCAAGGTCGCGGGGATCCTCGCGGAGTCGGCGGGCCACGTCGTGCTCGGCATCGGTGTGAACGTCGGGGAGGCTCCGTGGCCCGGCGCCGCGGCCGTTGAACGCGACCGGCTCGACCTGCTCGTCGAGATCCTCGACCGCCTCGAGCGCGGCTACGACGCGTGGGTCGGCGGGCTCACGGACCGCTGACAGTCGCGCCCAGGTTCCCGGCGCTGTCACGGGCCTGTGCGCTGAACGACGTCACCGGACCCCCCGTCCAGGGAACGGTCACCGATCCCGCAGGAGCAGCGACCGATACGGGTTGGCCGTTCACGATCGCCGTCACGGTTGCCGCCTCGGAGAGCTGGAAGCGCAGGCCGGGACCGTCCACCACCGTCAGCGTCGGCGGCGTCGTGTCGATCACGACGGTCTGGAGCAACGAGATCGTCCCGAACGGGTCGGTCACAGTTACGACGACGGTGTAGGTGCCGTCGCCCAGCCGGGCCCCGGCGCTCGTGCCGTCCCACCCGATTGTCTGTGGGCCCGGGCCGAGCTGCCCGCTGTAGACCGTCGCGACTGTCGCTCCCGCCCGCTGGATGGTGACCTGGACCGGAACGGACGCACCGAGTGAGAACGTGAAGGCGGCGGTGTCCGCGATGCCGTCACTGTTCGGTGAGAAGACCGAGGGAGACACTGCCAGGCCGGAGAGGCTTCGGTCGACGACGAGGTCGATGGACGCGGTCGCGGTCGTCCCCCCGGATGCCGTCGCCGTCACGTCGAGCCGGTAGCGCCCGTCGGCGAGCACGCTCAGATCCCAGGTGAAGGTGTTCGGCCCAGCACCGACACCGGAGGAGAGCAGCTTGAGGGGGGCAGCGGCAGGATTACCCACGTTGACCACCTGGGCCGTCACGGTTGCCGGCGACCCCAAGGTGAAGCCGACAGTCGTGATGAGCCCCGACCCGTCAGCCGCCGGCGAGAGAACGGTCGGCGAAGCGCTCATCCCGGAGAGCAGCCCGAGCGCGGCTGTCGGGGGCGCCACCGACGGCCCGACAGGGCCGGTCGTCGGCTTCGGGGCGTCGAGAGCACGACCGAGTCGCCCGGTTGCTGGGAGCAGGTCGGTGCCTGCACCGATCGTCCAGGTGAACGGCCCTGCGCCCGCCGCGGCAGAGTTCCATGACCAGTCGAGGCCCTGCGACCTGCCCGTGTGACGGACGACGAGCGCGCCAGCGGCGTCCCTCACCGTGACTGCCCAGGGCACGGCACCAGAGAAAAGCCCTCGGAAGCGAACGTCCCGGCCGATCCCGCCGGTGACGGTCGGCCCGTAGAGCTTCGGTAGCCCCGTCGTCGAGACCTCTCGTGCGACCGAGGGCAACAGGCCGTAGGCGATGTTCCCGGGACACTCACTTGGCCCGCTGTCTCGGTGGCCCGAGATCGCCCGTAGCTCGACCCGCGTGCCGGCCTTGAACTTGAGGTTGCCGCCCGAGACGTACGACACCGTCGAGAGCGGATCGATGTGTGCGAGGTCGAGGCGCCAGGAGAGAAGGCGAACGAGGGCGGCATGCATCGCCGGCGGCGGCGAGGCATGCATGAAGTTGCCGATCAGCGCGATCCCGACCGTCCCGGTGTTGAACCCCTCGGCGTGTGCGCCGATCACGTTGCGCTCGATCCCACCGCCGCGGCCCTCGTAGACCGTGCCGAACCGGTCGATCAGAAAGTTGTAGCCAATGTCATTCCAGCCGTTTCCCTGCACGTGGTAGGTCTCGATTCCGCGGACGATCGAGGCGGCCTGCGCCTGCGTGTAGGTGTTCGAGTTCGCCGTGTGATGCACCACCGCAAGCTTGAGGGCAGGTGCGACCTTCGGCTTTGCCCGAACGATCTTCTCGTCGGCCTGCCACTGATCGCGAGTCACGATCGCAGTGGCACCCGAGATCGCCAGGCGGCGTGTGGCGCCGCTCGTCGGCGGCGACCAGAGGTAGTACGCGCGGAGTCGCGACACCTGGCCGACCGCGCGGTACTGCACGCCGTCTGAGCCCTCGACCCACACTGCGTTGCCGAGATGCCAGGCGGCGACCGGCGCGGAGTCGGTGTCGGCGGTCTGCCACGGCTGCCAGCCTCCCCCGAGCGCGCGCGTTCGGAAGGAGACGGAGCCTGTCCCGCGCCAGTGCAGCCCGAGCATGTTGAAGTGTCCGACAGGCGCGACTGCCTGGGCGGCACGCGTGCCAAGCGGGACATCGCGCGACACCATGCTGACGCCCCCGGCGCGGGCAGCGGCGGGCAGGGCGAGCAGGACTGCGATGCAGGTGAGCGCTCTTCTCATGTGTCCTTCGGCGATCGGTTCAGTACGAACCCTGCCTACGGCTGGCTTCGCCTTCAAGGGCACAAGCCCTCTCCGCATACAATCCTTACAGCAGTGAAAAGAGCACTTCTGCTGGTCGTGCTCGGCGCCGCCGCCACGGTTCCAAGCGTTCCCGGCTGGGCCCGAGCAGTTTCAGGCCCTGCGCCCGGCGCGCCCCGCGTGCTCGAGATCCGTTTCGCAGCCGACGTGAACCCGGTGACGCAGGACTGGCTCAACAGTCGCCTCGACCGCGCTGCGAGCGGCGGATACGCCGCCGCCGTGATCGTTCTCGACACACCCGGCGGGCTCTCCGAGTCGATGCGGAAGATCGTGCAAAAGGAGCTCTCCGTGAAGATTCCGGTGATCGTCTACGTCTCCCCGAACGGCGCGCGCGCGGCGTCGGCAGGTGTGTGGATCTCCGAGGCGGCCGATGTCGTCGCGCTCGCGCCGGGAACGAACATCGGCTCCTCGACGCCGATCGACTCGAGCGGGGCGAACATCTCGAGCGACCTGCGGCGGAAGGTCGTGAACGACGCCGCCGCGTCGCTCCGCGGTCTCGCCGAGACACACGGGCGCAACACGACCTGGGCCGACGCCGCTGTCCGCAAGGCCTCGAACCTCACCGCCGACGAGGCTCTCCGCAGAGGCGTCATCGACCTTGTCTCCCCGTCACTGCCGGAGCTTCTCCGCACGATCGACGGGAGGACGATCGACCTGCCGCAGCTGCGCCGCCACTTCACGCTTCGTACAGCAGGCGCCGTGCTTGTCGAGACGAAGCCGGGGTTCCTGACGAGATTCCTGAGCACGCTGATCGATCCGAACGTCGTCTCCCTGCTTTTCCTCGCAGGGATTGCGGGAATCGGCTTCGAGATCTTCCACCCGGGGATCGTCCTCCCCGGTGCGCTCGGTGGGATCTCGCTGCTGACAGCGCTCTTCGGGTTCTCTGTCCTGCCGCTCTCGTGGGCGGGGCTCGGGCTTGTTTTTCTCGGCATCGCTCTGCTCGGCATCGATCTGCACGTCCCGACCCACGGCGCCCTGACGGTCAACGGGCTTCTCTCCCTCGCGGTTGGGCTCTCGACGCTGTTCCACGCCGCGCCGGCGCCGTACAAGACCTCGGTGCCGCTCGTGGTGGCGCTTACGCTCGCGATCGGAGGCTTCTGGGCGGTCGCGGTTGCAAAGGCGATCGCCGTACGTCACCGGCCCGTGATAGTCGGGCCGCAGGAGATCATCGGGATGGAGGGTGTGGTTCGCGATGAAGGGCTCGTGTTCGTCCACGGCGAGCTGTGGCAGGTGCACTCGGCACAGCCGCTCGCGCCCGGCGATCACGTTCGGGTCGACGGCCTCAGCGGCCTTACCCTCGACGTCCATCGGGTGTAGGTTCAGGACATGACCGCCGCGCTGATCATCCTTGCCGCCGTCGTCTTCATGGTCGTGCTCTTCCTCATCAGCGCGCTGAAGGTCGCGCGGGAGTACGAGCGGGGCATCGTCTTCCGGCTCGGCAGGCTCTTTCCGGAGCCGAAGGGGCCCGGCCTCTTCGTGCTGATCCCGATCGTCGACCGCATGGTCAAGGTCGACCTCCGCACGATCACGCTGCAGATTCCGCCGCAGGAGGTGATCACGCGCGACAACGTCCCCGTCCGCGTGAATGCCGTCGCGTACTTCCGGATCGTCGATCCGAAGGCAGCGATCGTCCAGATCGAGAACTACATGGTCGCGACCTCCCAGATCGCCCAGACGACGCTCCGATCGGTGCTGGGTCAGCACTCTCTCGACGAGCTGCTCTCCGAGCGCGAGAAGATCAACGCGATCCTGCAGGGGATCATCGACGAGCAGACCGCCCCGTGGGGCATCAAGGTCTCGATCGTCGAGGTCAAGGACGTCGAGATCCCCCAGGGGATGCAGCGGGCGATGGCGCGCCAGGCCGAGGCCGAGCGCGAACGGCGCGCAAAGGTAATCAACGCCGAGGGCGAGTTCCAGGCCTCGGAGCGCCTGAAGGACGCCGCCATCGTGATCGAGGATCATCCGATCGCTCTCCAGCTGCGCTACCTCCAGACGCTCCTCGAGCTGGGATCGTCCCAGTCCACAACGATCGTCTTCCCGGCCCCGGTCGACATCATCTCGTCGTTCCTGCCGAAGCCGCCGCGCACCAAGGAGTGAGCGACCTCCGCCGTGATGCCCGCGCCGGCCGCTGGGTCGCCGTGGCTCCCGGTCGAGCCGACAGACCCCAGGAGGAGCCGGACGCCTGCCCGTTCTGCGCCGGCAACGAGCACATGTCCACCGCCGAGACGTTTCGCGCCGGTGACGGGCCGACGGGCTGGGATGTGCGGGTCGTGCCGAACCTCTACCCGGCCCTCGTGCGCCACGAGGTTGTGGCGCACGGCCCGACGCACTGCACCTCGTTCGGTGACCTCCGCGATGCGACCGTCGAACGCGTCGCCGAGGCCTGGCAGCGGCGCGCGGCAGACACCGACGGCACCGTCTTTGCGTTCCTGAACGAGGGCGCGGCGGCTGGCGCCTCTCGGACGCACTCGCACTCGCAGCTCGTCTGGCTCCCCGGCCCGCCGCCCGCTCTCCTCGCGGAGTCTGGCCCCGCCGAGGTGCTGCCGTTCCTCGAGCGCGGCGGGATCGTCGCCGGCTGCCCGATCGCGAGCCGATCGCCCTACGAGGTCCAGATCGCGCCGGTGGATCCCGACCCGGACGGTCTCTACAGCGAGCTCCTCGGCGACGCGCTGCTTCTGCTCTCGGAGACGGTGCGCTGCCTGAAGCGGGTGCACGGGGGCCCGGTGCCGTTCAACGCATGGCTGCACGACGGAGCCCACTGGCATCTCGAGGTGCTCCCTCGTACCACCGTGCTCGCCGGTCTCGAGCTCGGCGCAGGGGTGTGGATCAATCCCGTTCCGCCGGAGGTCGCGGTGGTCGCGCTGCGCGCGGCCGGGGCGGCTGCCTAGAGGTCGTCGGGGTCGAGCTCGGGCTCGTCGGCGAGCTCGGGCTCGTCGGCGACGGCGACGTCCGTGACGTCGACATCCTCACCAGCGGCGACCGCAGCGTCGGCGGCGCCTGAAACTGTCGCTGCGACGTCCTCGACAAGGCCGTCCGCCTCATCCTCATCGCCGGTCTCGACGACCGGGGCGAGCGAGCTGACGATCTCGTCCTTGCGCAGGCGCATCACGATCACGCCTTGCGTCGAGCGGCCAAGACGCTTGACGTCCTCGACGGGCATCTTGATCACGGTGCCACCAGTCGAGATCAACATCACCTGGTAGCCGTCGCGGACGACTCGTGCACCCGCGAGCTTGCCGCGCGCTTCGGTGAGCTTGACCGTCTGGACGCCCATCCCGCCGCGGCCCTTGCGTGGGTACTCGGAGACGCGGGTGCGCTTGCCGAAGCCGTTGTCGGTGACCACGAGCAGATCGGAGTCGTCGGTCGCGACCTCCGCGGCGATGACCTCGTCCTCGGCCCGTAGGTTCATTCCCCGGACGCCCTCGGTCGCGCGGCCCATCGGGCGCACGTCCTGCTCGGAGAAGCGGATCGCCTGACCCTTGCGGGAGACGAGCAGGATGTCGTCGCCCTCGGAGCAGTGACGCACGGCGACGAGCTCGTCGCCCTCGCGCATCTTGATCGCGATGATGCCGTCGGCCTTGAGCGGGGTGTTGTACTCGGAGAGCTTCGTCTTCTTGACGACGCCGTTCTTCGTCGCGCAGAGGAGGTACTCGGCCTCCTCGAAGGCGCGTGTCTGGATCACGGCGCGCACCTGCTCGTCCTGGCGAAACGGCAGCAGGTTGACGATCGCGCGGCCCTTTGACTGGCGCGATCCGAGCGGGAGTTCGTGCACCTTCAGGCGGTAGACCTTGCCGACGGACGTGAAGAAGAGGACGTAGTCGTGGGTGGAGGCGATGAACAGATGCTCGATGTAGTCCTCGTCCTTGAGGTCCATCCCCATCACGCCAACACCGCCACGGCGCTGCTCGCGGTACGCGGTCGGTGAGAGCCGCTTGATGTAGCCGGAGCGCGTGATCGCGATCAGCATCGGCTCCTCGGCGATCATGTCCTCGAGCTCGAGCTCTCCCTCACTTGCAACGATCTCGGTGCGCCGCTCGTTCTTCGCGTTGTAGCCGGTGCGCAGCTCGAGCAGCTCCTCACGGACGACGCCGTAGATCTTGGCCTCCTCGCCCAGGATCGCGCGGAGCTCGGCCACGCGCTCCTGCAGGTCGCGGTACTCCTCCTCGATCCGCTTGCGCTCGAGCCCCGTAAGGCGAGCTAGGCGCATCTCGAGGATCGCCGACGCCTGGATCTCGGAGAGCCCGAACTCGCCCATCAAGGCCTGGCGGGCCGCCTCGGTGCTCTCGGAGGCCCGGATGGCAGCGATGACGCGGTCGATGTTGTCGAGCGCGATCAGGTACCCCTCGAGCACGTGCGCGCGCCGGACGGCGTTGCGCAGCTCGTGCTTCATCCGGCGTGTCACGACCTCTCGCTGGTGGTCAAGGTAGTGCCGGATCAGCTCGACGAGCGAGAGGGTGCGGGGCACGCCGTCGACGAGCGCGACGGCGTTGTAGCCGAACGTCGTCTGGAGCGGCGTGTGCTTGTAGAGCTTGTTCAGGACGACCTGCGGGACAGCCTCGCGCTTGAGCTCGATCTGGATCCGCATGCCCGACTTGTCGGAGAGATCCTTGATGCCGGAGATCTCGTTGAGCGTGTTCTCGCGGACGAGGTCGGCGATCTTCTTGATCACGCCCTCGTCTCCGCCCTTGCGGACGCCGTAGGGAAGCTCGGAGACGATCACAGCCGTCTTGCCACCGCGCAGCTCCTCGATGTGGGCGCGCGCGCGCATGACGATTCGTCCGCGGCCAGAGCGGTACGCCTCGCGGATGCCGTCGCGGCCGAGGATCATCGCGCCGGTCGGGAAGTCGGGGCCCTTGATGTGCGTCAGCAGCCGGTCGACGTCGATCGACGGGTCGTCGATCATCGCGACGATCGCGTCGATCACCTCGCCGAGCTGATGTGGCGGCATGTTCGTCGCCATGCCGACCGCGATACCCGAGGAGCCGTTGACGAGCAGGTTCGGGAAGCGGGCCGGCAGCACGAGGGGCTCGCGGGTCGAGCCGTCGAAGTTCGGGCCAAAGTCGACCGTGTCGGCGTCGATGTCGCGCAGCAGCTCTGTCGCGATCGACGAGAGACGGCACTCGGTGTACCGGAAGGCCGCGGCGGGGTAGCCGTCGATGTTGCCGAAGTTGCCCTGCGGGTCGACGAGCGGATAGCGCAGCGAGAACGTCTGGGCCATGCGGACGAGCGTGTCGTAGATCGACGCGTCGCCGTGCGGGTGGTAGCTCTTCATGACCTCGCCGATCACGGCGGCGCACTTGACGCGCGGCCGGTTCGGCTGGAGGCCGGTCTCGTGCATCGCGTAGAGGACGCGGCGGTGAACGGGCTTGAGGCCGTCGCGCACGTCCGGCAGAGCGCGCGAGACGATGACGCTCATCGCGTAATCGAGGAAGCTCGTCCGCATCTCGGACTCGAGCTCCCGCTGCTCGATGCGGCCTGCGCCGAGCGGATCGACGCTAGACATCGAGCCTCGCGTACTTGGCGTTCTGCTCGATAAAGAGGCGGCGCGGCTCGACGAGATCGCCCATCAGCATCGAGAAGACGCTGTCGGCGAGCGCGGCGTCCTCAACACCGACCTGGATGAGCGTCCGGTTCTCCGGGTTCATCGTGGTCTCCCAGAGCTCGTCGTAGTTCATCTCGCCGAGGCCCTTGAAGCGGCTGAGCTGAATGCCTTCCTTCGCGAGGTCGAGGATCGCCTCGCGAAGCCCGCGGTACGAAGGAGCCGGACGCGACTTCTTGCCGAGGGTGATCGTGAACGGCGGCAGTCCGGCGATCGTTCCGAGCTTCGCGTAGGCCTTGCGTAGCCCGGCGTAGGCGGGGCTCGCGAGCAGCGCGGCGGGGATCTCGACGTGCGTGGCAGCGCTCGTGTCGCGCTCGATCAGCTTGATGCGGACCGTCTCGCCGGTCGCGCCGGCGAACTCGAGCGCGTAGAGCTCGTCGCCCAGACCGGCGAGCGCACCTTCGACCTCTCCCGGTGAGGAGGCTTCGGTCTCGACGAGGCGATGGTCGACGACGAAGGAGGCCGGTGCGTGTCCGTAGTCAGCGCGGATGCGCGAGTGCCAGCCGTCGAACTCGTTAAGCGCGGCGACGAGCCGCTGGTAGAGATGCTCCGTGACGCGGAAGGTCTCGCCCGTCCGGTCTGTTCCTTCGACCTCCTTGGCGCGCTCGCGGATCAGGATCTCCTCGAAGTGGGACTCCTTCTCGACGTAGCGCTCCTGGTTGCCAACCTTGAGGCGGTAGAGCGGCGGCACGGCGACGTACACGTGGCCACCCTCGACGAGCTCCTTCATCTGGCGATAGAAGAATGTCAGGAGCAGCGTCCGGATATGCGAGCCGTCGACATCGGCGTCGGTCATGACGATGATGCGGTGGTAGCGGAGCTTCTCGAGGTCGAAGTCCGCTCCGAAGCCCGCGCCGATCGCCGTGATCATCGCCTGGATCTCGGTGTTCGAGAGCACCTTGTTGATCCGGTTCTTCTCCGAGTTGATGACCTTGCCACGGAGCGGCAGGATCGCCTGAAAGTTCTTGTCGCGGCCTTCGACCGCCGAGCCGCCGGCTGAGTTGCCCTCGACGAGGTAGAGCTCGCAGCGCTCGGGATCGTTCGACTGACAGTCGGCAAGCTTGCCCGGGAGACCGCCACCGATCAGGGCGCCCTTGCGGCTGACCTCGCGCGCCTTGCGCGCTGCCTGGCGGGCCCGCGAGGCGTCGATCGCCTTGCTCAGGATCCGCTTGCGGTCTGCCGGGTTCTCGTGGAGGTACTGGGCGAGGTGCTGGTTGACCGACTGCTGGACGAAGCCGCGGATCCACGGGTTGCCGAGCTTGGTCTTCGTCTGTCCCTCGAACTGGGGCTCGCGGATCTTCACCGAGAGAACGGCGGCGAGACCTTCGCGGACATCCTCGCCTTCGAGGTTGTCGTCCTTCTCCTTGAGCAGCCCTTCGTCGCGCGCAAACTTGTTGATCGTCGTCGTGAGCGCAGCGGTGAGACCCGAGAGGTGCGAGCCGCCCTCGTGGGTGTTGATGTTGTTCGCGAACGAGAAGACGGACTCCACGTACTTCGAGTTCCACTGCATCGCGACCTCAACCGAGCCGCGCTCGTCGGCGTCGTTTGCCTCGAAGTAGACGATCGTAGGATGGAGCGGATCCTTCTCGGCGTTGATGTGCCGCACGAAGTCCCTGATCCCGCCCTCGTAGTGGAACTCCTCGCTCCACTCACCCTCGCGCTCGTCGGAAAGCTTGATCCGGAGTGCACGCGTGAGGAAGGCCGTCTCGCGGAGGCGCTGGCGCAACGTGTCGCGCGACCACTCGATCTCCTCGAAAATCTGCGAGTCGGGCATGAACGAGATCGTGGTGCCGGTCTCGCTGTCACCGCATTCGCCGATCACCGTCATCTCCGTTGTCGGCACGCCACGTTCGAACTCCTGGCGGTACACCTTGCCGTTGCGCTTGACGGTCGCGATCAGCCAGGCGGAGAGGGCGTTCACCACCGACACACCTACGCCGTGGAGACCGCCCGAAACCTTGTAGCCCTCGCCGCCAAACTTGCCGCCCGCGTGGAGCTTCGTCAGCACGACCGTCAGGGCCGGCAGCCCTGTATCGGCGACGATGTCGATGGGGATGCCGCGACCGAAGTCGACTACGGTCACCGAGTTGTCGGGGTGGAGCGTGACCTCGACGGCATCGTTGTGCCCTCCGAGCGCCTCGTCGACCGCGTTGTCCACGACCTCCCAGACGAGGTGATGGAGGCCGCGCAGACCGGTCGAGCCGATGTACATCCCCGGGCGAAGCCGGACGGGCTCGAGGCCCTCGAGGACGGTGATGTCTTTTGCGGAGTAGGACGTATCTGACAAGGGCTGCGCGATCAGGAAAAGGTCAGAAAAAATGCCTGCAAAACAGCCGTTTTGCGGGCGTTTTGTAGTGTATCAGACGGGCCGGTCTGAGGAGGCCCGTGCGAGCCCGAGACTCACCGCTTTTTGCACACTTTCACGGAGTGCTCCGTCGGTGATTCCCGCCGCAATCTCCGCCGCGGCATCCTGCTGCTCGGGGGTCGGGACGGCGGTCTCGATCAGCGCGACCGGCTCCTCGTCCACAGGGAGTGTACCGGGGGCGAACCGGACGGACGAGACGCCCAGTCGCTCGGCCAGCTCGGTCGAACGGTGGCCGAGCTCGAAGGCCCAGATCGAGTCCTTCGTGTGCACGTGCAACGTCCCGTCGCGGCCGATGCGGGCCGGCCAGGCGTTCCTCGCGACGTTCTCGCCGACAGCAGACGTCCACCGGGCAAGAAGCTCTTCCAGCCCGCCCTGTGGCCCGAACCGGCCAAGCTGGCCGCGGACCTCGCTAGAGAGCCTGTCCAGGGGACACCTCCACGACCTGCGTCGGCTCACCGGGGAGCATCGAGCGGTGGGTTGTCGTGATCACGGTCTGCTCCATCGCCGCGACTCGCTCGGCCAGCACGCCGCGCCGGCGCCCGTCGAGCTCCGAGAGCACGTCGTCGAGGAGCAGCAGGGGCGGCGACGGTAGGAGCTCGGCCTCCGCAAGGAGCAGGGCGAGGAGGGCAAGTCGCTGCTCACCCTGGGAGCCGAAGCTCCGCAGATCACGTGTCCCGGATGCGATCCGGACATCGTGCAGGTGCGGGCCGATACCCGTCACGCCGCGAGCGATGTCCAGGTCGAGGCGGCCTTCGAGGTCTGCCAGCTCCGGGGCCTGTCCCTCATAGGCGAGGCGCGCATCGGGCAGGCCGAGGTCGGCAGCGACGGAGGCGAAGGGCACCGCGATCGTGTCGAGCATCGCAACCCGGAGCGCGACGAGCTCTCGGGCCAGATCTGCGATCCGCGCTGTCCACGGGTCGACGGTTGAGCGTGGCGTCAACCCGAGCTGCACGCGTCGCAGCGCAGCATTGCGCTGCGCAAGCACCGCCGAGTAGTCCTGCGACGCGGCAGAGTGGTTCGGATGACGGCGCGCGAGGGAGCGGTCGAAGTACGCGCGTCGGACAGCCGGTCCGCCTTTGACAACGGCGAGCCGGTCAGGCGTGAACACGAGCGTCGGAAACTCGCGGCGCAGCGTCTCGGCCGACGGGAGCCTCGCGCCGTCGACCTCCGCGGTCTTCGCCTCGCTGGTTGCGAATGTCATCTTGATCCGGTGTCGTGCGGAACGCCGCTCGACGTCGAGCGTCAACATGCCGGCCCGCTCACCGAGCTGGATCAGCTGGCCGTCGGTCCGGGTGCGGGGGGAGAACCCCTGCGTACCGACATGGAGCGACTCGAGCAGGTTGGTCTTGCCGGTGCCATTGTCGCCCGTGATGAGGACGACACCCGAACTCAGCTCGAGGTCGAGGGACGCGTAGGAGCGGTAGTTCCTGAGGGTGACGTGCCGGACGATCAGCCCGCGAGCCTGATCGGCATGATCAGGTACGTGTAGTCCGTGCGCTCACCCTCGAGAACTGCTGGGCGCAGCGGGCTGATCAGCTTGAAGCGAACTGTCGGCGACTCGATCGACTCGAGCCCGTCGCGCAGGAACTCGGCGTTGAAGCCGATCTCGAGCGGTTCGCCGGTGTAGGCCGCCGGAAGCGACTCGCGTGCCTCTCCAACGTCCTGTGTCTGCGCAGAGACCGTGAGCTCGCCTTCGGCGAACCGGAGGCGCAAGGGCGAGTTGCGCTGCGCCATCAGCGAGACGCGCCGAACAACATCCAGCACCTCCTCACGGGGCAGCTCGAGCTCGTGCTCGAACGTCTCAGGTAGGAGCTGCCGGTAGTTCGGAAACTGTCCGTCGATACGGCGAGTTGTGAGCCAGGCGCCGCCTGCACCGAACGCCACGTGGTTCTCCTGAACGCCGAGCTTGATCTCGTCACTCGACGCAGCGATGCGCGCGAGCTCCTGCAGCGCCCGGGCGGGAATGATCGCCTCGAGGTCGGGAAGTGGAACCGTCGTGGCGGTCTCCTTCACGGCAAGCCGGTAGGAGTCGGTCGCGGCCATGATGAGCTTCCCGGGCTCGAAACGGACGAGCACGCCGGTGAGAACCGGACGGCTCTCGTCGCGAGAAGCGGACCGGCTCACACGTGCGATGGTCTCGAGCAGCGCACCGCGGTCGACTGCGTGCAGCGTGGACTCATCGATCTCTGGCAGGCGAGGGAAGTCCTCGGTCGAGTACGTGTGGAGTCGGTAGGTCGCCGTGCCCGACACGATCTCGACGACGCCCTCTTCGGCGATGTGCTCGATCGAGACCTCGGCCGCCGGCAGCGACTTGACGATGTCGGCGAGCAGGCGACCAGGAACGACAACCTCGCCCTCGGTCGACACGGCAGCGTCGATACCGGCGCGGAGCGAGATCTCCATGTCTGTCGCAGCGAGCTCGAGGCGACCGTTTTCGGCACGCAGGTGAATGCCGCCGAGGACGAGCACTGCTGTGCGGGACGAGACGGCGCGTGAGACGAGACCCAGGCGTTCGGCCAGGGCTTCGCGAGAGAGGGAGAGTTTCAACAGTCCGGTGAGCATTGTTTCTGAGTCAATCATGTATTTAAAAATACAGTTGTAGTACGTAGGGCCTGTGGATTAGGGGAAAACCTTCCCTGTGGCAGGCGGGAAGCCATTCTGGCTGTGGGACCGGACGGGGATGGATCCGCGGTTACCAACAGGGCATTCCGGTCAACGCGCCTGCTTGACGCGAACGGTGAGTTCTTGCACCAGGTTGTACACAGACCTGTCCTCACGAATCATGCGTGCGATCTTGGAGGTTGCGTGGATCACCGTGGTGTGGTCGCGTCCCCCGAACGCCTTGCCGATCTTGGGAAGCGAGGAGTCGGTCAGCTCACGGGCGAGGTACATCGCGACCTGCCGCGGATACACGATGCTCTGCGATCTGCGGTCACCGACGAGCTCGTCCATGCTGACGCTGAACCGCTCGCAGACAAGCGACTGGATCTGCTCGATCGAGACCGCCGCCGCCTCGCCCTGAGGGAAGACGTCGCGGAGCACGTCCTGGGCGAGCTCAACCTCCATCCGCCGGCCGGTGAAGCCCGCGAAGGCCACGACGCGCGTGAGCGCACCCTCGAGCTCGCGGATGTTGCTGGTCACGCGACTCGCAATGAACGTCAGAACCTCCGGGTCATCGACCTGGATCCCGTCGACCATCACCTTTCGGCGGAGGATGGCGATGCGCGTCTCGAGGTCGGGCGGCTGGATGTCGGTGATGAGGCCCCACTCGAACCGCGACCGGAGGCGGTCCTCGAGCGTTGCGATGTCACGGGGCGGCCGATCGGAGCTCAGCACGATCTGGCGCCCCGCTTCATGGAGGGTGTTGAAGGTGTGGAAGAACTCCTCCTGGATCCGCTCCTTGTGCTCGAAGAACTGGACATCGTCGATCAGGAGCACGTCGTAGGCGCGGTAGCGCTGCTTGAAGCCGTCCATCCGCTTGTCGCGGATCGAGTTGATGAAGTCGCTCATGAACGTCTCCGAGGTCACGTAACAGACGCTCATGTTTGACGAGTGCTGCCCGATGTAGTTCGCGATGGCGTGAAGAAGGTGCGTCTTCCCGAGCCCGGTGTGGCCGTAGATGAAGAGCGGGTTCCAGGACTGCGCGGGCGCCTCGGCGATCGCGAGTGCTGCGGCGTGCGCGAAGCGGTTCGACGAACCGATCACGAAGGAGTCGAAGGTGTACTTCGGGTTGATGCTCCCCGTGCCGAGACGCGGCGGAAGCGGCGGGAGTTGCGCGGCGGCTTCGATGAACGGCGCGGCGATGCTCGGGATGCCGGGAGCGGCCGGCCGCACGAACTCGGGCTCCTCGGCCGTCGCGACCTGTGGACGAACGTCAAGCTCGAGCCGCAACTCGGCACCGGTCGCCTCCTTGACGGCGGCGCGAATCAGCTCGACGAAGTGGCTTCGGATCCACTCCCGCGTGAAGTCGTTTGGTACGGACAGGGTGAAGGTCGCTGTATCGACGGAGACGACGTCTACCTCACCGAACCAGGTGAGGTAGGTCTTCTCGTTCAGCGCGCCGCGTAGCTGTGCGGCGACGTCGTCCCAGAGGCGCTCAGCAGTCAGCTCCATTTCATGCTCCACGCCGTCAGACCCTCTCCTCGTACCGATGTCGGAGCGCGACAATAGCACCGTTCGCAAGAGGTGCTCAATGAGGTTGCGAGTCTCTGTAGAACCTCCAAAAGATCCCTATATGCAGGAAAAAATGGCTCCTCCACACGACTCTCCACAGGTGTGGATAGACGGTTGTGGGACCCCGGCCGAGGGGGCCTTTTCCACGGCTTTTGCACCTGTTGCGACCTGTGGACAACTCCGGGTGGGCTGATCCGTCTATACTGCGGTCGTCGCGGCCACTGTGTCCGACCCCTTCACTGATGAAACGGACATACCAGCCAAACGTACGCAGGCGGAAGAAGAAGCATGGCTTCCGCGCCCGGATGGCGACGCGTGCCGGCCAGACGATCCTGAAGCGCCGTCGCGCAAAGGGCCGCAAGCGCCTCTCCGCGTAGGCGTGCAGCGCAAGAACCGCCTGTCCCGCTCTCGCGACTTCGACGCCGTCTATCGCCACGGCCGCTCCGTGTCGACACGCTTCCTCACGCTGTACTGGTTCACGCGCTCCGAGCAGGACGGTGATCCCCGCCTGGGACTGGCCGTTCCGAAGGCCGTCGGCAACGCGGTCGTCCGCAACCGGATCAAGCGCCAGCTGCGTGAGATCTGGCAGGTGAAGCTCGGTGCGGGAGCAGTCGCGCCGACCAACGACTACGTTCTTGTCGTGCGCCACGGACTCCCCGACGCGGCTGACACGCGCGGCCACGACTGGTTGACCGAACGGGTCGACGAGGTTCTCGGAAGGGCCGCCGCGTGAGGGTCATCGGGATCGGCGCCGTCCACCTCTACCGCTGGACGCTCGGCCTGCTCGTGCCCCGCGGACGCTGCAAGTACCACCCGAGCTGCTCGCAGTACGCACTCGACGTCCTGCGCAAGGACGGCCTCATCAACGGCTCGCTCCGTGCCGGCTGGCGCCTGCTGCGGTGCAACCCCTGGTCGCGCGGCGGAGTGGACCACGCCTGATGGCCGTCGCGACGCTCGTCTTTAGCTTTCTGCAGCCACTCGAGGACGCTGTCCGCTGGCTTCTCGACCGCTTCCACTACGACTTCCATCTGCCGTGGGCGTGGTCGATCGTTGCGACCACGGTCGTCGTTCGGATCCTGCTCGTCCCGCTGACGGTCAAGCAGATCCACTCGATGCAGGCGATGCAGGCGCACATGCCCGCCTTGAAGGAGATCCAGAAGAAGTACAAGGGTGACCGCGCGAAGCTGAACGAAGAGACGATGAAGTTCTACCGCGAGAACAACGTCAACCCGGCGGCGTCGTGCCTGCCGATGGTTGCGCAGTTCCCTGTCTTCATCTCGCTCTACCTCGTGCTGAAGCACTTTCATGCACCCGAGACTCACCCTGACCTCTCCTGGCTTCACATCGTTCCGAGCATCGCCGAGAAGGCAAGCGCGCACTGGTCGGGGTACCTGCTGCTGGTGATCTATGCAGGGAGCCAGATCCTCTCGACGTGGTTCATGTCGACGACGATGGAGAAGTCGCAGCGGACGATCATGCTGATCGTCCCGCTCATCTTCATCTCGGTGATCGCGAACTTCCCGGCCGGACTTGTTCTCTACTGGGTGACGACCAACCTCTGGACGGTCGGCCAGGGCGTGGTAACACGTCAGCTCGTCCCGAAAGCTAAGCCTGGAGCGCCTGTGCCGGCCGGACCGAAGCGGTCGTCGCGAACACCGCCCGAGTCACCCGTGGCGGAGCCCGAGCGCGCAGCGCAGCAGCCGAGGCCAAACCCTGTTGCGCGCGGCCCGCGGCGCGTCAAGCGCAACAGGGGCGGCCCGCACCGATGACAGCGACCCTGACGGCCGAGGCCACCGGCGAGACCGTCGCCGAGGCGAAGGCGAAGGCACTCCAGGAACTCGAACGCAGTGCGGCGTCGATCGACCCGGAGACCGTCGAGTACCAGGTCGTCAGCGAGGGCAAGCGGGGCCTGCTGGGTGTCGGATACGCCCCGGCCCGAGTGGTCGCCTCTGCGGCGGGCATCGCTCGAACGACGGCCCCGCCTCGCGATGACGAGTCCGACACAGCCGCGCACGTCCGCGAGCTTCTGGAGAACGTCACATCGGCCATCGGCGTCGACTGCACCGTTGAGATCGAGGAGCACGAAGGGGTGATCGTCGGCCGCTGCGACGGCGACGACCTGGGCCTTCTGATCGGTCGGCACGGACAGACAATCGACGCGATCCAGCTGCTGGCAAACGCGATTGCCGGCCACGAGGGCGAGGCACGAACCGAGATCGTGATCGACGCGGCCGGCTACCGAGATCGCCGGCGCCAGACGCTTGAGGCAACTGCACTGCGAGCGGCGGACGACGTGATCCGGACAGGCACGACGGTGAGTCTCGAGGCGATGAGTGCCGCCGAACGCAAGGTCGTGCACGAGCGGCTGAAGGATGTCGACGGCGTGCTGACTGGCAGCGAAGGAGTCGAGCCGTATCGGTACGTCATTGTCGAGCCCGCTTGAGGCCTGGCTCCACGCCGTCGTTGACACCGCAGGCCTGACCGCTCTCGACCTGCCGACCGCCCGCAAGGTGCTGCTCGAGGACTCCCTGCGTGCGGTGGCGCTCGCGAGGGACGTTGAAGGGCCGATCGTGGACGTCGGCAGCGGCGGTGGAGCACCCGGCATTCCTCTTGCCTACGCGCTGCCGGATCACGAGGTCGTGCTGGTCGAGGCCGAGCGACGGAAGTGCAACTTCCTCGAAGAGTGGGTCCCGCCGAATGCTCGCGTTGTCTGGGGACGCGTCGAGGAGCAGGGAACCGACTGGGCGGGCGTGGCGGTTGCGAAGGCTCTGGCCCCGCCTCCCGTTGCAGCCGAGTGGTGCCTGCCGCTCGTGCGGCCCGGCGGAGTCGTGATTCTCTGGGTCGGAGCGAGCGCGGAGCCCGAGAAGGTGGCCGCCGTCGCAGCACGCCTCGGAGGCGAGCTCGAAGACGGGCCCGAGGGGCTCATCGTTCTGCGCAAGACGTCCCCGACTCCGGCGGGGTTCCCACGCCGGGTCGGCGTGGCCCGCAAGCGGCCTCTCGCGTGAGCGGCACCATCCGGGTCTTTCGCGAGAATGGTTCCATGGCGGGGAAGGTCTACGCGTTCGCGAATCAGAAGGGCGGGGTCGGCAAGACGACCACGACCGTCAACCTCGCCGCCTGTCTCGCAGAGGCCGGTGAGCGGACGCTCGTGATCGACCTCGATCCGCAAGCGAACGCAACGTCCGGCCTCGGTATGCGCGCGAGCGACACATCGAGCTACGACCTTCTCGACGGCGCTCCGCTCAGCGAGCTCGCCAGGGCGACCGCGTTCCCGAACCTCTTCCTGATCCCGTCGAAGCCAGAGCTGGCCGGCGCAGCCGTCGAGCTCTCGCGCCACAGCGACGGCGAGCGCTACCTCGCCGAATCCCTGGCGGACACCGCCGGTTTCGACTTCGTGTTGCTCGACTGCCCCCCATCGCTCGGTCCGCTCACCGTCAACGCTCTCGCGGCCTCGGATCGCGTGATCGTGCCGGTGCAGGCGGAGTACTACGCGCTGGAAGGGCTCGCGCAGCTGATGCAGTCGATCAACCTCGTGAAGAGTCGACTCAACGCGAAGCTCTCGGTCGGCGGCGTCCTGATCACGATGAGCGATGCGCGGACGAACCTGGCCGCCGAGGTCGAGCGCGAGGTACGTCGACACTTCGGCAACCTCGTCTTCGACACCGTCGTCCCACGCTCCGTTCGTGTGGCCGAGGCGCCGAGCCACGGAATCCCGATCACTCACTACGACCGGCGCTCGCGCGGCGCCGAGGCCTACTGGAAGGTGGCGATGGAGCTTGTCAAACGCAGCTGACCCGACGCCGCCGGCCGCACCGCGCCGCGGCCTTGGCCGCGGCTTCGAGGTGCTGATCGGCGGCGGAGCGCCCGAGCTGGCGAACGTGCCGATCGAGCAGATTCATGCCAACCCGCGTCAGCCACGACGGCGCTTCGACCACGAGACGACTGCGGGTCTCGCCGACTCGATCCGCAGCCAGGGCGTCATTCAGCCCGTGCTGCTCCGTCCCCGCCTCGAGGGCGGCTACGAGCTGATCGCCGGCGAGCGGCGCTGGCGCGCAGCCCGGGAGGCGGGTGTGGCCACGATTCCGGCCGTGATTCGCGAAACCGACGACCGTGACACGCTGCTGCTCGGCCTTGTCGAGAACGTGGCCCGCGAGGATCTCTCGCCGATCGAGGAGGCGCGCGGCTACGCGCTGCTCATGGACGAGTTCGAGTTCTCCCTCGGAGACGTCTCGGAGAAGGTCGGCCGGTCGAAGCCGGCGATCTCGAACAAGCTGCGTCTGCTAGACCTCCCGGACGACGTCCTCGCCATGGTCGAGCGCGGCGAGCTCTCGGAGGGACACGCCCGCGCGGTCCTGGCGGTACCCGATCAGGGCGACCGGCGTCGGCTGGCGCGGAAGATCGTCTCGCAAGGCATGTCGGTTCGCGCGGCGGAGCGGGCTGCCCGATGGTCGGGCGCCAAGACAAAGCCACGTACGAAGGGCCCCGTAGACCCGGCGCTCGCGGCCCGGGTGCGCGAAGGCTTCAAGCGTCTCACAGGGCTAGACGTGCGGGTTGCTGCGGGTCGGATCGAGATCGCCTTCGAGGACGAGCATGACCTCGAAGAGCTCGCCGAGACGCTCGACGTCCTCTAGCTCTCAGGAGCCGGGCAGGACGTAGAACGCGATACCCACGTACTGGAGCGCAACGGCTGCGATCACGAATCCGTGGAAAACCTCGTGGTAGCCGAAGACCTTCGGAAACGGATCGGGTCTCCGAAAGCCGTAGACGAGCCCTCCCATGGTGAAGAGCACACCCCCCCCGAGCAGGAGGAGGCAGGGGGCGAGTCCGGCGCGAGCGGCGACCTGCGGCATCACGCCGACGCCGATCCACCCCAGCGAGACGGCGATCGCGACCGCAAGCCACTTGGGCGCGTGGACCCAGACGACCTTGAGCAGGATTGCGAGTGCCGCGCCGCTCCAGACGACCGCGAGCACGACGACCCGCCAGGTGCCCGTGAGGATGAGAAGCCCGATCGGGGTGTAGCTCCCGGCGATCAGGAGGTAGATGCCGGCGTGGTCGGCGCGCCGGAGCCGCAGCCGAACGGCAGGTGACCAGGTCACACCGTTGTAGAGCCCGCTCATACCGAACATGAATACGACCGCGGCCGCGTAGACGATCGCGGAGACACGGCCGGCGACCGTGTGGGAGTGCAGTGCCAGCACGACACCGACCGGGACGGCGACGAGGAACGCGAGCTGATGACTGCGTCCGCGGAAGCGCGGGCGCGAATGCTCGGACTCGGCGCTAGTGGTCGGAGGGGCGGTAGCGGTAGACGATGCGTCCACGGGTCAGGTCGTAGGGCGACAGCTCAAGCTTGATTCTGTCGCCGAGCAGGATGCGAATCCTGTGGCGGCGCATCCTCCCGGCCGTGTAGCCGAGTGCTTCGTGCCCGTTTTCGAGCGCGATGCGATACATGCCGCTCCGGAAGGCCTCGATGATCTCGCCTTCCACTTCCACTTTCTCTTCTTTTGCTGCGATGACGGCTCCCTTCGGATAAGAGGTTGGGGTGCGCCCGAAGGCGCACCCCGGAGAGCTCGAACTAGCCTGCGGTGACGCTGACGTTCTGAGCCTGGGGGCCCTTCGGACCATCCACAATCTCGAACTGAACGTTCGCACCCTCGGCGAGCGACTTGAAGCCATCACCCGTCAGCGCGCTGAAGTGGACGAAAACGTCCTTGCTCCCGTCGCTGGGCGAGATGAAGCCAAAGCCCTTCGCGTCGTTGAACCACTTCACGGTTCCTGTTGCCATATGAAAAACACCTCCTCCTGCCATGAAGAACGGGCAGAGGAAGCGCTTTGTGCGCAACCGGTACTCGCTCGTGTACCTCCGTACCGTATCAGCAGGGGACCGACTCGCAGAAGCGGGCGCAGGGGCTCTACCGGACAGAGGCCCCAAGACTCGGGGTATGTCCGGTAGAGCTGATGGGCGATCGTGGATTCGAACCACGGGCCTCCGCCTTATCAGAGCGGCGCTCTAACCGACTGAGCTAATCGCCCGCGCCGGGCAGTGTAGCGAGCCTCCCCGCCCCCGAGGGCAGGGGTAAAGTACCGGGGATGGTCGAGATGTCGATCTACGGGGTGTCGTTCGATCCCGTGGGCAAGCAGCCCATCGTGCTTCTCAAGACCGAGACCGGGAATCGCTACCTGCCGATCTGGATCGGCCACCCGGAGGCTGCATCGATCGTGATGAAGCTCCAGGGGACGTCCGCACCCCGCCCGCTCACCCACGACCTGCTCGTGAACATCCTTGGCGAGCTCGACGTGGAGGTCGTCCGGGTCACGGTGACCGAGCTTCGCGAGAACACGTTTCACGCCTCGATCACGGTTCGACAGAACGGCGAGGAGATCGACATCGACTCCCGCTCGTCAGATGCGATCGCCGTTGCCGTGCGGGCCCACGCTCCCATCTACGCAGCGGCTGATGTGATCGAGGAGTCGTCCATCGCGTACGAGGGCGACGACGTGGACGAGGACGAGATCGTCGATGAGTTCCGGCAGTTCCTCGATCGGGTGTCGGCGGAGGACTTCGCCGAGACCGACGAGGAGTAGCGGTCTACGTCGCGACTGCGGCTACCAGCGCGATCGAGTTGAACGTGGCGTGGAGGAGCATCCCGGGGAAGACGCTCGTCGTCTTCGAGCGCAGCCAGGCGAGCGCGCACCCGAAGATGAAGAGTTCCGGGAATGCCTGCACGAGCCCGTGGTCGAGCGCGAAGCAGGCACCGACGATGAGGATTGACGTCCAACGGCCGTAGCGGGCAAGCAACGAGTAGCCGACTCCACGGAACGTCAACTCCTCGACGAACGGCGCGACGCCAGCGACAACGAGGAAGTTGGCCGCGTAGGCGCCGGCGTGGCTCGGCTGCCAGCTCGTGGGCGTCAGCCCCTGCTCTCGACTCCCGTGGAGCACCGGGTCGAGCAGCGCGACGGCGATGTAGACGCCGATCAGGAGCAGCACGGCAAGCCCGATCGCCACGGGCCAGGACGAGGGGCGGCGGAATGCGAGCAGGTCGCGGCGGCGGCCTGCGATGCCGAGGACGGCAAGGAGGATGACCCCGTACGCCACGGCCGACGCCACGGCAGTCGAATAGGCGTAGAGGATGTTGCGGTCGGGCTTCCCACCCTGAAAGCGGCCGAGGTACTCGATCGAGGCAAGGATCCCGATCAGGAGCGCCCACCACCAGAGCTTCACACGTTCGGCGATGACGTCAGGCATGCCGAGGCCACCGCGGGAGGAGGAGCGCGGCCACAGGCGTAAGATGATTCGCCCTCATCGTGGCCGACCGTCCGCTCACTCCTCACGAGGCTAACAGCGCCCCTCCGCGCGTGCGCGGCGGAGACGACTGTAGGGCCGCCGCATGAGCGCGTTCTGGCTGCGGTCGGCGATCGCCGGCAGCGCAATCCTGATCGCCGCGGCGCTGGCACGGGTGATCGACGCGCGGATGAGCCGTCGCGAGCTCGCCCCCGGGACCGTGACTCGCTACCTGGTGCTCAGGCGAGCGGTGTTCTCGACGATCGTCTTCGTCGGGGTCATCTCCGCGCTGCTCGTCATCCCGGAGGTGCGGCTTCTCGCCGGCGGGATCCTGGCCTCCTCGGCCGTGCTCGGCCTGGTGCTCGGC
This sequence comes from Actinomycetes bacterium, assembly GCA_037142875.1. Lineage (GTDB taxonomy): Bacteria > Actinomycetota > Thermoleophilia > Gaiellales > Gaiellaceae > PALSA-600. The sequence continues at coordinate 378,566 of JBAWZV010000001.1, forward strand.
TTCGCGGCCCAGCGCACGATCGGCAACTTCATCGCCGGACTGTTGATCGCGTTCAGTCAGCCGGTCAGGCTCGGGGACGAGATCGAGGTCGACGGCACCCGCGGTGTTGTCGAGGAGATCGGTCTGACCTACACCTGGGTCCGGACGCGGAACAACGAGCGACTCGTGATTCCGAACGAGAAGCTCGCGTCCGAGACGATCCGCAACTCGACCATCCGTAGCGCCCGCTCGCTCGCCGAGGTCACCGTGCGCGTTCCCCTCTCCACCGACCTGACGGGGCTCGTCACGGCCCTCGGCGAGGGCGCATCGTCGGCGTATGCGACCGAGCTTGGCGAGGATGCCGAGATCACGGTCCGCGGCTGGGTGGCGAACGAACACGACGTCGATCGTGCCGAGAGCGATCTGCGACTCGCGATCCACGAGAAGCTGCGGGAGCTCGGGATCATTCGGGCAGCGGAGTAGCGACCGTGGGTCGCCGCGCAGATCTCGATGCACTCCTCGCCGAGCGGCATGCGCGCGTTCGTCGTCGTGCCGCCCGCCGTCGTCGGGCGAAGCGCGCCGGCGCAGCATTTGTCGTGGTCGCCGGGATCGCGGGCGGCACCGTCTTCATGATCGGCTTCGGGGCCGGTGCCGCGCTCTCGTCGACCTGCACCCTCTCGAGCCTTCAGCCGGTGGCGATCGGCTCGAACTCGTTTGTCTACGCGGCCGACGGCACGCTGCTCGGATCGATCCCGGCCGAGCGCAACCGCGTTCCGGTGACCCTCGCACACATGAGCCGTTGGCTCCCGAAGGCGAGCGTGGCGATCGAGGATCGGCGTTTCTACCAGCACGGCGGTATCGACTACGTCGGGATCACCCGAGCGCTCTGGCGGGACGTGAGCGCAGGAAAGGTCGTCGAGGGTGGCTCGACGATCGACCAGCAGCTCGTGCGCAACCTCTACACCGGCCGCGAGCAGACCTTGCAGCGGAAGCTGAAAGAGGCCTGTCTGGCGATCCGCCTGAGCCACCGTTGGTCGAAGGACCGGATCCTCGCGACCTATCTCAACATCGTCTACTACGGCAACCACGCCTACGGCACCGAGGCTGCAGCCCAGACGTACTTCTCACGGCACGCCCGTGAGCTCAACCTTCCCGAGGCGGCGCTGATCGCCGGCCTGACTCAGGCGCCATCCCTCTACGACCCGCTCCACAACCCAACTGCGGCCATCGCCAGACGGAACGAGGTGCTCCAGGCGATGCGCGGCGACGGCGCGATCTCCGGTGCCCAGTACCGCTGGGCGGTCGCACAGCCGATCCATCTCCGGCCCGGTCGCGTCTACGCGACGATCAAGCAGCCCTACTTCGTCTCGTACGTGATCGACGAGCTCGAGCGCACGTACGGAGCGAACACGGTCCGCGAAGGTGGCCTCCGGGTCTATACCACGATCGAGCCGAAGCTCCAGGCGGCGGCGAACAGGGCCATCCGCGACACCCTCTACGAGTCGAACGACCCTGCTGCGGCGATCGTCTCGATCGAGCCGGGCACGGGCGCGATCCGGGCGATGACGGCCGTCACTCCGGGGAACGTCGGCAACCAGTACAACCTGGCGGCGCAGTCGACCCGCGAGGCGGGATCGACCTTCAAGCCGTTCGTGCTGGCCGCGGCGATCGAGAAGGGGATCAACCCGGACACGACGACGTACGTCTCCGCCGCGTTCACCTGCACGGCGCCGGAGTGCCTCACGAACGGCGAGCCCTGGTCGGTCTCGACGTACGACCACACCTACGCGGGTCCGATCTCGATCACGAACGCGACGCTCCGTTCGGACAACACGGTCTACGCGCAGCTGACCCTTGACGTCGGCCCCGAGACGGTCTGGAAGATGGCCAGGCGGCTCGGCGTGCACCTTAGCCAGGCCCCCGTCGCCTCGATCGGCCTCGGCCCGCTCTCGGTGTCTCCTCTCGACATGGCCTCGGCCTACGCCACGTTCGCCTCGGGCGGCATCTACGCCCGTCCACTGGCGATCCGGAAGGTGATCCTGCCGGGCGGCCGGGCCGACCGGACTGCCGGCTGGGGCAGGCCCCACACCCGACGTGTGCTCCAGGACGGTGTTGCCTGGAAGGTCAACCAGGTGCTCGCCGCAAATGCCGCGTACGGGACGGGTGCCGGCTCGGGCGACGGCATTCATCCCAACGCCGGCAAGACCGGGACGACGGAGGACCACGCAGATGCGTGGTTCGACGGATACACGCGCGATCTCTCCACCGCGGTGTGGATGGGGTACCAGTCCGGCGAGATCCCGATGCTCTCCGTCCACGGTCGCTCTGTCGCTGGCGCGACGTTCCCTGTCCCGATCTGGCACCTCTACATGCGTACCGCCGAGCAGGGCCTCCCCGCCCGACCGTTCCCGTCCCCGGTTCACCCCCCAGCCTTCGCGGCCTTCACGCCCGCGACCACCTTCGGGACGCTCGCGACGGCTCCCGCCCTGCCCCTCGTTTCGCCCACCCGGGTCGCGCCGACCGAGCCACGGCGGGGCCGTCCAGTGCCAGCGATCCCGGCGCCCCGGATGTTCGTCCACTGAGTGATCCGCCCAGTCGCGATATCGTGGCTTTCGTGAGCCAAGAGCTTCTCTCGATCGAGCACGCGCTTGCCCTCGTGCTCGAGCGCACACACCCGCTTGCCGCGGAGGACGTTGCACTTGAAGACGCGGCAGGCAGGGTGCTGCATGAGCCTGCTCGCGCCGCGGTTGACCTCCCACCCTTCGCAGCCTCTGCGATGGACGGCTTTGCGCTTCGCGTGGCCGATGTTCCGGCCACGCTTCCCATCGGCGGGCGGGTGGCGGCGGGGCGACCGTCCGAGCGACCGCTCGTCTCCGGCGAGATCATGGAGATCTCAACGGGCGGCGTCGTGCCCGACGGGGCTGACGCGGTCGTCCCGATAGAGGATGTCGTGCAGGTCGGCGACAGCGTCACGATCGGCTCTGTTGGCGCGGGTGACAACATTCGACCTCAGGGCGGGGACCTTCGAGTCGGGGACGTCGTCGTGCCAGCCGGCGTGCGGATCGGACCGGCTCACATCGGGGCGCTTGCAGCTGCCGGCGTGACGACCCTTCGCTGCGCACGGCTGCCCCGGGCTGTGGTGCTCGTGACGGGGACGGAGCTCAGGGCGCCCGGCGACACGCTCTCCCCCGGCGAGATCTACGACGCGAACGGCTTCATCCTCGCGACGCAGCTCAGGTCGGCGGGCGCAGTCGTCGAACGGCACCCGCCGGTCGAGGACGACGCAGCGGCGACACGGACCGCAATCGAACGTGGCCTCGAGGCTGACATTCTCATCACGACCGGCGGGGTCTCGGTCGGAGTGCACGATCTCGTCCGTGCGACCGAGGCAGAGCTGGGCGTCGAGGAGGTGTTCTGGCGTGTCGCCATGCGACCCGGGAAGCCTGTTGCATTCGGCGTACGGGGAGCGACTCTCGTCTTTGGTCTGCCAGGAAACCCCGTGTCGTCGCTCGTCGCGTTCGAGCTCTTCGTCCGTCCTGCGCTGCTGGCGATGCAGGGGCTCGCCGATCCGACCCCGGCGTTTCTTCCGGGCCGGCTTGGCCGCCCAGCTGGCCGGGCGGCTGCACGTGACTCATTGCATCGCGCCAGGACGCGCGTCGAAGGCGACGCGGTCATGCTTGACGTTCTCTCGGGCCAGGAGTCGCACATGATCGCCCAGGCGGCTCTTGCGGACGCGCTCGTTCTGGTTCCGCGCGGCGACGGCGATCTCGCCGCCGGCGCGCCGGTGCGCTACCTCGCGCTCTAGCGAGAACGACCTCGCTACCGTCCGCGTTCCACGTGAAAACGGCGACGCGACGCGCCACGCGCCGGGACAACCGGCATTCCACGTGAAAACGGCTGCGTCCGCCTTCCGGGTGGCACGCTGCGTCAGCGTCGGGGATTACGCCGCGCCGACACCGGCCACTCGCTGGCTCGTGCGCGGAGGGCAAGCAGGAGTCCGATCCTGATCGCGCGACGGACGGTGCCGGGCGGGGGCTCGTGCGGGGGCGCGGCGTAGCGACCTGCCGCAAGTGCGGCAAGCTGCCCAGCCGCTGCCGCGCCAGCGAGCACGAGCAACACCGGCACCGGCTTGATGTAGCCGACAATGACCAGAAGGAGCAGGTACCACGGCGCATCCCAGCCCAGGTGGTATCGAGCGGCGAGAGACGTGACGAGGAGCAGTGGGGCGATCAGCCCGGCGACAAACAGCGCAACGCGCACCACGGCTCTCACTGCCCGGAGCTGCGGGAGCCAGAGCCACAGGTGGAGGGCGGGGAGCACGTAGATCAGGGCGAACGGGTTGGTCGCAATCGTGAGGAGGCCGCAGATCGCCAGGCCTACCAGCGCAACGATGGCTCCGGCGAGCTGATCCTCGGGTGTGGGCGGCGTGCGCGAGGCAAGGCGCGGCCGTGTCGCGGCCCAGGACACGGCGACGAGCAGGCCAAACGCCGTGAGCGTGAGCGCCGGCCACGTCCCCGCCACCGCCGTCTCGAGATTCACCGGCCGCGGCGGCCCGGTTGGCCAGAGGCCGAGCAGGAGGAAGCACGCGAAGAGTGCAGCGACCGAAAGCCAGAAGCCAAGCCGCGCGCGCAGCGACAGAACCGCCGGCATGACGGGGATATGGTGGCGCCGCGAGAGCGCGTAGAGGTCGACAATTGCGATCAGGAACGGCATCAGGAGCGCGATTAGCACGAGTTCGACGGCCCAGCCGCTGATCGTGCGGCCGTCAACCCAGACGAAGCTGGCGGCGCTCGGGGAGAGCTCAAGGCCCTGGTTGAGCGATCCGAGGATCTCCTGGGCCGCTTGCCCGAGCGAGGCGAGCCGGGTCCGCTGTAGGCCGGCCACGGTGTCCCCGAAGCCGGCTCGAGGTCGCTCACCGGAGGTCGTGATCGTGATGGCCGGGATCGCGGCACCGACGAACGGGCCCTGCTCGTAGAGTGAGAAGGGGAACGCGAGATCGGCGAGCTGCGCGGAGAAGCCGGGCATGAGAGGCGCGGAGCCTGTCTGGTCGAGGATCCGGGCCCTGGTTGTCGCTATGAGAGACGCTGTGGGCGAGCGAGGCGCATCGCCACCGATGAGCAGCCTCGCCGGGCCTGTCCCGGCAAGTGCATCGAGATTCATGACGGCGACAATGTGGCCTTGATACGGGGAGCGTTGCGCGAAACGGACAGCACCGAGACCGCCGTACGCGCCTCCATCCGTCGAGAGGAAGATGAGCGTGTGTGGCGAGACCACGGTGCCCTGGCTCTCGGTCTCCGGTTGGGCGTAGCTTCGCGCGAGCTCGATCAGTGCCGCCGTGCCGCTCGCGTTGTCGTCGGCACCGGGCCCGATGCCCAGATCGTCCCGGTGCGCCATTACCACGATGACGTCAGGAGACTGACCGGGCGCGACGGCATAGAGGTTGCGCAGGGTGACGCGACCCGCTCCCGGGACGTCCTCGCTCCAGGCGTCGGTCGAGACCGGCAGGCCGTAGGCGGCGATCTGGTTCCGGAACCACTGCCCGGCGGCGATGGCGGACGATGTCCCCGGCCGCCGGTCGGGAAACTCCGTAGCGAACCCGCGGGCCAGTGCAATCGTTGCGCGTGCATCGAACGCCGGTGGGAGCGTCGGCTTCTGGAGCGGCGCCGGTTGGCGAACGCTGAAGGCGGCTAGCAGCAGCGGGAAGACGACGAGGAGGAACGAGGCCCGGTAGAGGTGCCCGTTGACCGGCCGGTCGAGCGTGCCGCGTCGCCGCCGACGGTGGCGCCTTCGGCGGCGAGCGGGGAGAGTCGAAGCCGACATCGCCGCGCAAGTGTAGGAACCCCGGGCGGGGAGCATCGCCGTTGGTGGCGACGACGACCGAATTGAGGCGGGATTCGAAGACCGCCGGTGAAACTGGTTACATCTGCGCTGCGTGCGTCCCTCCGTCGTCGTCCTCATTGCGTTTGCCGCGGCGGTAGCGGGTGCCGCGGGCGCCGTTGTCGCCGGCCAGACGGGCGGCTGGCTCAATGGCGGGACCCGAACGACGGTCGTCGTGCGGGATCCGCTCGACAGCGTGATCACCCCGCCGCCGATCGTGATCTCGAAGCCGCTCGTGGCGAATGGCTTCCAGCCGACGAGGATCTACAACCAGCGGATCTCCGGAGTCGTCACGATCTTCGCGTACTTCCCGGGGAAGAACGGCGGCTCCCAGAGCCTTGACGAGGGGGCCGGCTTCGTGGTCTCGAAGTCGGGGTACGTCATGACAGCGGCCCACGTGATCGCAGCGACGAATGCGGCCAGCGGCAAGGGGCGCGCCGCGAGCAAGGTGTTCGTGCAGTTCGCAAACGGCGACCGCGTCCGGGCCCAGATCGTCGGTTGGGACCCGTTCGACGATGTCGGCATCGTGAAGGTGGATCCGGCGGCGCACGCGCTCGTACCCGTTCCGCTCGGGACATCGGCGCAGGTGAAGGTGGGTGAGCCTGTCGCCGCGATCGGTACGCCGTTCGGCATCCAGAACACGCTCTCGATCGGGATCGTCTCGGCGACCCGTCGGACGATCCCGTCGCTGACGACCGCCTACGACCTCGTCGACGCGATCCAGACGGATGCACCGATCAACCGGGGCAACTCGGGCGGGCCACTCTTTGACTCCAAGGGCCTCGTGATCGGCCTGTATGCACAGATGCGAACGGGCAGGACGGGCTTCCAGGGCGTGAGCTTTGCGATCCCGATCGACTCCGCGAAACGCTCGTTCTCCCAGCTCGTCGTCTCGGGTCGCGTCTCGTATGCGTACGCAGGAATCAAGACAGAGAACCTCACGCCGACGATCGCCAGGCAGTACGGCTACTCCGTGAAACGCGGAGCGCTCATCGACGTTGTGACGCCGGGCACGGGTGCCGAGAAGGCCGGCCTCCGTGCGGGCACGCAGAACGTGATCTTCGCGAACCAGGCGATCACGCTCGGTGGGGACGTGATCATCGGGATCGGCGGGCTCCCCGTTGCCAGTGTGGACGACGTGATTCGGATCATCTCGGCTCGTTTCCTGCCTGGAGAGGTTGCGCGGTTCACGATCGTGCGCCATGGTCACCGGCTCGTCGTTCCGGTCACGCTCGGCGAGCGTCCGCTGAACGGCGGGTGAGAACACGTGGGCAGCGCCCTTCACCGCCGATCCGGGCTACGATCGCGGGCATGACTGAGCTGTCGCATGTTGACGAAGCCTCGGGGTCGGTCAAGATGGTCGATGTCGGCCACAAGCCCCCGATGCGCCGCCGCGCGGTCGCGACCGGAACGGTGCTGATGGCACCCGAGACCGCCCGCCGGATCCGCGACCTCCCAAAGGGTGACGCGCTGGCCACCGCGCAGCTCGCGGGGATCCTCGCCGCCAAGCGAACGAGCGACCTCATCCCCCTCTGCCACCCGCTGCCGCTCTCGGTAGCCGGTGTCGATCTTGCGGTCGGCGATGACCGGGTCGACATCACTGCGTATGCGGAGACGACGTCGCAGACCGGAGTCGAGATGGAGGCGTTGACGGCAGTCAGCGTCGCGGCTCTGACGATCTACGACATGGCCAAGGCGATCGACAAGGGCATGGTCATCTCCGAGATCACACTCCGGGAGAAGACGAAGGACATCGTTTGAGGGCAGCCGTGCTGACCGTCTCCGACCGCGTCTCGCGGGGCGAGGCGGAGGATGGGAGCGGGGCGGCGCTCGAGGAGTTGTTGCGGGAGGACGGCTACGACGTCGTCCGTCGCCTCGTCCCTGACGAGGCCGACCAGATCGCTTCGGCAATCGTCGCGCTCGCTGCCGAGGTGGCGCTCGTGCTGACGACCGGCGGCACCGGGCTCGCCGCACGCGATGTCACACCCGAGGCAACCCGGACGGTGCTCGACCGCGAGGCGCCCGGGATCGCGCAGGCGATTCGTGCCGACTCCATCTCGAAGACACCCCACGGACTGCTCTCCCGGGGCCTTGCCGGCACCGTCGGCTCGACGCTCGTCGTGAATCTCGCCGGCTCGCCCGGTGCCTGTCGTGACGGCTATGCCGTGCTCCGCCCCGCACTGACGCACGCGCTACGACTGCTGGCGGATCAGAAGACCGCCACCGACCACGTCAACACGTAGCCAGCATGGGCAACACGCTCTCTGCCGGCCGTCGGTCGGGCTCCCTCGCGCTCGCATCGCTGTTTGCGAAGCTGATCAAGATCGAGCACACCGTCTTTGCGCTTCCGTTTGCCTATGTCGGCTCGGTGCTCGCGCTCGGCAGAGTGCCATCGGCTCGCGACTTCTTCTGGGTGACCGTTGCGATGGGGGGAGCGCGCTCGCTTGCAATGGCGCTCAATCGGCTGATCGACGCAGGTATCGACGCGAGAAACCCTCGCACCGCGAATCGCGAGCTTCCCTCCGGCGCGCTCTCCGCGGCCTCGGTCGTCGCGTTCTGCTTCGGGTCGCTCGCAGTGTTTCTCGTCGCCGCCTGGCAGCTCGATCCCCTCGTTCGCTGGCTGTGGCCAATTCCGGTCGCCGCGTTCGTCATCTACCCGTACCTCAAGCGGTTTACGTGGCTCTGTCACATCTGGCTTGGCCTGGTCGATGGCCTCGCTCCGGTCGGTGGCTGGGTGGCGGTCAAGGGCGATCTCCCCTGGCAGGCCTGGGCGCTCGGGTTCGCTGTTGCCGCGTGGGTCGCCGGGTTTGATCTCTTCTACTCGCTCTTCGACCTCGAGATCGATCGAGCCCAGGGCCTGCACTCGTGGGCTGTCCGTTTCGGGGAGAGAGGCGTGTTTGTTGGCTCAAGGGGGCTCCACCTCGCGACGGTTGCGGCGCTCGTGTCGGTGGGGCTGGGTCTCGATGTCGGGGGCTGGTACTGGGCAGGTGCCGCGGTCGTCGCCGGCCTCCTCGCCTACGAGCACTCGCTCGTCTCCCCGGGCGATCACCGACGGCTGAACGCCGCGTTCTTCACGATGAACGGCGTCATCAGCCTCGCGTTCTTCGGCGCGGTCATCGCGGACGCCGTCTCGCGATGACCGAGGCAGCCACGATCAGGGCCCGGCAACTCTCAAAGCGGTATGGCCACAAGCGCGTCTTCGACCGTGTCGATGTCGAGCTCGACGCACCCGGCTTTCTGCTCGTCACGGGCCCGAACGGGTCGGGGAAGACGACGCTGCTTCGCGTCCTGGCCGGTCTGGCTGCGCCGACGAAGGGCGAGCTCGAGCTGCCGCCCCGCGAGCGGATCGGCTATCTGGGCCACGACCCGCTCGTCTATCGCGAGCTCACACCGCTCGAGAACCTGAATCTCTTCGGTCGGCTCTACCGCGTCGAAGAGCGGGGCGAGCGGATCGGGATGCTGCTTGAGCGCTTCGGCCTCTGGGGCGTCCGCGACGACCAGGTCTCGACCTTCTCCCGCGGCATGCAGCAGCGCCTCGGTCTCTGCCGCGTGTTGCTCCACTCCCCGACGCTGATCGTGCTCGACGAGCCCTTCAACGCGCTCGACGCCGCCGGATCGGCGCTTCTCGACGAGACCCTCGACGAGCTGGCCGACCGCGCGCTTGTCGTCGCTACCCACGACCCGGCCCGTGTCGAGCGGCACGCGACCGGCCACCTCGCATTCGGATGACCGGCTACATCGCCGATGTCGTGGCGCTTGCGCGCAAGGATCTGCTCCTGGAGCTCCGCGCCAAGGAGACGGTGCCGTCGATGCTGCTGTTCATCATCTCGGCGCTCACGATCTTCCACTTCGTCACACCGTCGGACACGAAGTCCGTGGCGACACTCGGGCTTCTCTGGACGGCGCTTGTCTTTACAGCGCTCCTGGGACTCACCCGCGCGTTCGTCCCCGAGCGGGAGCAGGGCCTGATGGATGCCCTGATCATGGCGCCGTGTGACCGGAGCGCGATCTGGGTCGCGAAGGCGATCTCTGTCCTGGCCTTCCTGATCGTCGCCGAGGTGATCGCGCTTCCTGCCTTCTCGGTCTTCTTCTCCGGTCTCGGCGGACGGACGTTCCTCGCAGTGCTGCTCGCAGACATCGGAATCGCCGCTGTCGGAACGCTCACGGGCGCGATGGCCGTGGCCAGCCGCGCGCGCGAGCTGATCCTCCCGTTGCTCTTCCTGCCGCTCGCGATTCCGGTCGTCGTCGGCGGCGTTGGGGCCAGCACTGTTGCCAATGGTGGCAAGTATCTGGCGTTCCTCGGACTCTACGACTGCGTGTTCGTGCTGCTCGCCTGGGCGGCGTTCGAGTACGTGGTCTCCGAGACATGACCCGCTGGGGTCTACGATTCAGCCGATGAGAGCCGCCCTGTCCCGCATCCCCGTTGCCGCACACATCGTTACGACGATGGTGTTGTTCGCCGCCTCGATCTCGCTGATCTTCTTCTTCGCGCCGACAGACAGCGACCAGGGTCTGTCTCAGCGCATCTTCTACTTCCACGTTCCGATCGCCTTGACGGGCTACGCCTGCTTTGGTTGGGGAGCATGGAAGGCTCTCATGCACCTGTGGCGAAAGCCAGAAGGCGCTGACCTCGAGAGTTACGTCGCGATCCATCAGGGCGTGATCTTCGGATCGCTCACGCTCATCACGGGGTCGCTCTGGGCGCGGATCTCATGGGGGGTCTGGTGGGTCTGGAGCGACGATCAGCTCGTGCTCTTCCTCGTGCTCTTCCTCTTCTACTGCGCCTACTTCATGCTCCGGTACTCGGTCGACGCTGGGCCGTCGCGCGAGAACATGTGCGCCGTCTACGCGCTGTTCGGCGTGGTCTTGATCCCGATCTCGTTCCTGGCGATCCGGATCTCGAAGAGCTTCATCCACCCGGTTGTCTTCAAGGCGAGCGGACCCGCGATGACCCATATGCAGTTCCTGACCTTCTGTGTGTCCTGGCTCGCCATGACGTTCCTGTTCATCTCGCTCTACCAAATCGAGCTCGCCGGCAAGCGGCTCGACACCCGACTGAAAGAACTGAGGGAGCTGCTGACATGACCCCCGCTGAGAAGTACACCGCCGCTGCCTATCTCGTCGTGTTCCTCGGCGTGCTCGTCTACGTGCTGATCATCGCCTCCAAGCTCCAGCGCCTGCAGCGCCAGCTCGCCGCCCTCGTCGAGGAGCTTCGCGAGCGCGGCGTCGACCATGGCTGAGCTGCTCTTCTGGCCCGCTCTCCTCGGCTACGGAGAGGCGGCGTTTGCCTATGCCTCCCCGCGCTACACCCGGCTCGGCACCTGGGGTGTCCGGCTCGGCTGGCTGGCGCAGACGGGGCTGCTCGGCGTTCAGGCGGCCCGTGTCGACGGCTTCCCCTGGTCGAGCTGGGCCGGCTCGCTCAACCTGTTTGTCTGGTTCGTCGTCGGCGCTTATCTGATCTGGGGCTGCCAGCAGCGCTACCGGCTGCTCGGCCTTGCCGTGATGCCGGTCGCAGCGCTCCTCTTTGTCGTCGCGCGGATCGGCGGCGGCACCGCGGCGGGTCAGCGATCGAACTACTCGAACCTCTTCCTCGTCGTCCACGTCGGCTTCGTCATCGCAGCGTTCGCCGGCTTCACGCTCGCGGCTGCGCTCGCCACGCTCTATCTCGTCGAGGAGCGCCGGTTGAAGCGGCGCGCGACGGACATCCTGCGCCTCAAGCTGCCGTCGCTCGTCGTGCTCGAGCGGGTGACGTTCCGGACGATCGCCGTCTCGCTTCCGCTGCTGACCGTCGGCCTCGTGTCGGGGATCGTGCGGCTCCGCGAAGACCACGGCGGCGTCGACGCGCTGATGGCGGTGACGATCCTCACCTGGCTCGTCTACGCGGTCATCCTCGGGATCCGCCCCGCCGGACGGAACGCTGCGTATCTCGCGCTGCTCGGCTTTGGCTTCGTGATCGTCGCTCGCATCGTCCTCGCGGGAACGCACTTTTGAGACTCTCGCTCGTCGGCATCTCGCACCATGTCGCCCCTGTTGAGCTGCGTGAGCGGGTCAGCCTGCCGCTCGAGGCAGCGACGGCGCTCGCGACGAGGCTCGGGGATGCCGTCTGCATCTCGACGTGTAACCGCACCGAGGTCTACCTCGCCGGCGAGGACGAGACGCGCGCGCTCGCCTCGCTCGAGGAGCTTGCGGGGGAGCCGCTGCGGAGCGTCGCCTACCGGATGCACGACGAGGCGGCAGCCGTCCACCTCTTCCGCGTCTCCGCGGGGCTCGACTCGCTGGTGCCAGGGGAGAGCGAGATCCTCGGCCAGGTGCGCGCCGCCTTCGACGCGGCATCGCCAGGCCCGATCCTCGACCGTGTCTTTCGCCAGGCCCTCCAGCTCGGCAAACGGGTCCGCACCGAGACGGCGATCGGCGAGAGCCCGGCCTCCGTGCCTTCGGCGGCTGCCGCGCTCGCCGAGCAGGTCTTCGGTGATCTGAAGGGCCGCCGCGTCCTGCTCGTCGGCGCGGGACGGATCGGCGAGCTTGCGGCAGGAAGCCTCTCTGCTCGTGGAGCGACGATCGCCTATGTTGCGAACCGCAGCGCCGAGGCCGCCGGGCGCGTTGCCGAGCGGTTTGGCGCCACCGCGCTTCCTCTTGAGGAGGTTGCCGCGAAGCTGGCAGAGGTCGACGTGGTTCTCACCTCGACGAGCGCCCCCGGTCTGCTCGTGCGCGCCGCCGACGTGCCGTCGCGTCGTCGGCAGCCGCTCTTCTTCATCGACATCGCCGTGCCGCGCGACGTCGACCCCGACATCCAGCGGCTCGACGGGTGCTACCTCTACGACATCGATGACCTCGAGGCGGTGGTCGCCGAGACCCTGGCGGGCCGCCGCGTCGAAGCGGCTCGTGCCGAGAAGCTCGTTGTCGAAGAGGCTGAGCGCTACCGCGAGTGGCAGTCGTCACTCGACGTCGTGCCCGCGATCGCGGCGTTGCGGTCTCACGCCGAGGCGATCCGCGCGCACGAGCTCGCCAAGCTGCCGGAGCTCCCCGAGGATCAGCGTCAGGTCATCGAGCTCGTCACCTCGCAGATGCTCAACAAGCTTCTCCACCTGCCGACGATCCGGATGAAGCAGGCCTCGTCCGATGGTGACGGCATCGAGGTTGTCCGCACCGTCCGTCACCTCTTCGGCCTCGAGGAGAAGCCGTGAAGGAGCAGCCGCCTCGCGGTGCCCGGCCGCTTCCCACTCAGATCCCGACGGCGTTCCTGCGTGTTCAGGGCAACCGTGCCTGCCGCCCCGTCCGTGCCGGAAGGAGGGTTGGCTGTGCTCGTTCGTATCGGGTCGCGCGGGTCTAGGCTCGCGCTCACGCAGGCGGAGATCGCTGCTGACATCGTGCGCCGCGCCGGCCACGATGTCGCTTTCGTGCCGATCACGACCGCCGGTGACCGTGACCGGAAGAGCCCCTTCGGACAGATCGGCGAGCGCGGCGTCTTCGTGAAGGAGATCGAGGAGGCGCTGCTTGGTGACCGCATCGACGTGGCCGTCCACTCGGCCAAGGACATGACCTCGACCGACACCGCAGGGCTCGTCGTCGGCGCCTACCTCGAGCGTGACGACCCCCGCGACGCCCTGATCGGTGCCGCGGAGATCTGCCCTGGCATGCGGATCGGTACCGCGTCTGTGCGTCGTCGCGCCCAGCTGCTCGCGTTCGAGCCGACGCTCTCTATCGAGCCGCTTCGGGGCAACATCGACACGCGGCTTCGCAAGGCGCGAGAGCGTGGCCTCGACGCTCTGATGCTCGCCTCCTGTGGCCTCGACCGCCTTGGTCTTGAAGGAGAGATCGGCCTGCGCCTGCCGGTCGACGTGATGCTTCCCGAGGCGGCGCAGGGCGCGCTCGCGTTGCAGGTGCGTGCAGGCCAGGAGGAGCTCGTCGCGCTTGGGGACTGCGCAGAGACGCGCCGCCAGGTTGAGGCCGAGCGCGCCTGCGTTGCGATCATCGGCGCAGGGTGCCTCTCACCGGTCGCTGCGCACCACGACGGAAGCCAGCTTGTCGCACTGATCGCCGCGGAGGACGGCTCCTGGATCGAACGCCGCAGCGGCAGCGACCCAGCGGAGGTCGCCGCAGCCCTCGCGTCCGCCTCTGCGGAGCGCGCTGCGTGAGAGTGATCGTCACCCGCCCTCGCGCCCAGGCGGGACCGCTCGTCGAGCGGATCGAGGCGCTCGGGCATGACGTTGTCGTCTGCCCGCTGATCGAGATCGTCAAGACGTCGGATGAGCTGATCGACTGCGCGGGCTACGACTGGGCGGTTGTGACGAGTCCGAACGGTGCCGACGAGGTCGCGCGTCGCGCTTGCAACCTGCCAAAGGTGGCGGCGGTCGGCCCGGGCACCGCCGAGACGCTGCGCAAGCACGGAATCGAGCCGTCGTTCGTCGCGACCGTCTCGACCGCCGATGCGATGGTCGCCGAGTTTCCGCAACCCGCAGGCCGCGTTGTCTACCTCTCGGCCGAGAACTCCCGCCGCGGCCCGATCGACGCGCTGTCCGCCGACTTCGTTCCGCTCTACTCGACGGTGCTACTCAAACCGTCGAAGCCCGAGGGCGACGTCGTCGTTCTCGCCTCCGGCTCGGCGGCGCGCGCCTACGCCTGGACGGGCGGTGATGCCCCGGCGATCTCGATCGGCCCGGAGACCACGCGCGTCGCTCGCTCGGTCGGCGTCGAGGTCGTTGTCGAGGCACCCACGCACGACCTCGAGGGACTGGTCGCCGCGATCGCGCAGTACGCGGCCAGCGGCGTGAGCTGATGCACCGCCAGATCGGTTTCCTGACGGACTTCGGTCGCGCCGACGAGTTCGTCGGTATCTGTCACGGCGTGATCGCACGCATCGCCCCCGACGCGCGCGTGATCGACATCACCCACGGCGTCCCTCCGCAGGCCGTGCGTCGCGGTGCGAGCGTCCTTGCGCGGTCTGTCCCGTTCCTGCCGATCGGGATCACGCTCGCGGTTGTCGATCCCGGCGTCGGTGGCGCCCGGCACGGGGTCGCGATCCGCACCTCCGACGGTGCAACCTACGTCGGCCCCGACAACGGTCTGCTCACGCTCGCAGCAGACACCGTGGGAGTCACCGCGGCTCGCGCGCTGACGAATGCCAGGTATCACCTCGAGCCCGTCTCCAGGACGTTCCACGCCCGCGACATCTTCGCGCCTGTCGCGGCGCACGTTGCGGCGGGCGTGTCGTTCGAGCACCTTGGCGATGAGCTCGACCCGGACGCCCTTGTGCGGCTCGCCCTGCCGCAGCCGCGCGTCGCCGGCGGGGAGATCGCTGCAGTCGTCCTCGGCGTCGACCGGTTCGGAAACCTCGAGCTCAACATCGGCCGTGAGCATCTCGCCAGCGCTCGACTCGCTCAACGCGTGCAGATCGCAGGCGGCGAGCTCGTGGTCGGGGCCACCGTGGCGGAGATCTACGCCGACGTCGCCCCTGGCGGGCTCCTCCTCCATATCGACTCGTTCGGCGCCGTCGCCCTCGCCGCGAACGGGGCCAGCGCGGCGGAGCTCACAGGGCTTCGCGAAGGTGACGTCCTCACGCTGACGTCGTGAGAATGGCGAGAGCCGGACTTGAACCGGCGACACCACGGTTTTCAGCCGTGTGCTCTACCAACTGAGCTACCTCGCCTTGCCGCGAGAAGTCTAGCGGCGCCCTGCGCGACGACGGGGTTACTCCAGGTACGTATCGTCGTGCGCGTACGCCGGCGAGCAGGCGCAGAGAAAGCGAAGGTCGGTCGCCGCGGCGACCGCGTGCCACGCGCCGGGCGGAATCAGGATCGCCTCGCCCGGCCCGACGGCGCGGCGCACACCGTCGATCTCCATGTCGGCCTCGCCCTCGAGCAGGAAGTAGATCTCCTCGGTGAGCCGGTGATAGTGGCGCTGCGTCGTGGTTCCGGCCGGGAGCGAGGCCTCCGCAAGCGACTGCAACGCGGTGTGATGGAGCTCTCTGATCGTCGAGCCGTCCTTGGTCGTGAATGGTTCGGCAGACGAGAGAGACTGGATTTCCATCGTTTCGAGGTTAGCCTTGCGAGATGAGAGATGACCACGAGAGGCGTCCGGTTGCTGTCATCGGTGCAGGGCTCGACCTCGGAGCCGGCCGGCGGGGCGTCGACATGGGACCCTCGGCGATCCGGTACGCCGGCCTGCACGACAGGATCGAGTCGCTTGGCCGAGCCTGCGCCGACTGGGGTGACGTGGCGGCCGACGTCGCCGAGGCGACCGACGTCGGGGATCCGACGGCCCGCTATCTCGACTCGATCAAGCGCTCGTGCGGGCAGGTCGCCGCACTCGTCGCCGACGCACGCGCCTCGGGCTTCGTCCCGCTCGTCCTCGGCGGCGACCACTCGGTCGCGATGGGGACGCTCGGCGGCATGGCGAAGGGATCGGGCCCAGGGGCAGCGCTCTGGATCGACGCCCACGGCGACCTGAACCGCCCCTTCACCTCCCCGTCGGGCAACGTGCACGGGATGCCGCTGGCGGCAGCCTTCGGGGTTGCCGGCAACGCGTTTGCGAGCCCCGACTGGCCGACGCCGTCCGTCGAACGCGCCGCGCTCTTTGGCGTGCGATCACTCGACCCCGGCGAGCGTGCGCTGATCGCCAAGCTCGACGTTCGGGTCTTCACGATGAGCGAGATCGACCGGATCGGGGTTGAGCGTGCGCTCGGTGAGGCGCTCGCCTTCCTCGACGGAGCGGCCTTCCTCCATCTGAGCCTCGACCTCGACGCCGTCGACCCGACCTCGGCGCCTGGCGTCGGCACGCCGGTTCGTGGCGGGCTCTCCTACCGCGAGACGCACCTGGCCTGCGAGCTTGTTGCCGAGTCGGGGCTGCTCGACTCCCTTGAGCTCGTCGAGGTGAACCCGATCCTCGACCGGGGCAACGAGACGGGCGAGCTTGCCGTCGAGTTCGCCGCGAGCGCCCTCGGCGCCCGCATCCTCTAACGACCGACCCGACGGTCAGTCGGTCTCGGCGCCGTTGCCGGAGGGGCGGTAGTACACGCTGCCCTTGAGGCCGTCGGGGAGGTAGTCGACGTCGAAGCCGGCGGGATCCTCGTGGGGGTAGACGTACCCCGCTCCACGCCCGAGCTTGCGCGACCCCGGATGGGCCGTTGAACGGACGGCGTCCGGCGGCGGCAGGTGCCCCTTCTCGCGCACGTCGGCGGTGGCCAGGTTGAGCGCCTTGTACGAGGCGTTCGACTTCGGGGCGCGAGCGAGGTAGACGGCCGCCTGGGCCAGGTTCAGCCGAGCCTCCGGGAGGCCAACGTGCTCGACCGCCTGCGCCGTAGCGACGGCGATCACGAGCGCCTGCGGGTCGGCATTGCCGATGTCCTCGGACGCCAGCACGATCATGCGTCGCGCAATGAACCGGGCGTCCTCGCCACCTTCCACCATCAGAGCGAGGTAGTACACCGAGGCCTGCACGTCGCTTGCGCGGGTCGATTTGATCCAGGCCGAGATCACGTCGTAGTGGGCGTCGCCACGCTTGTCGTAGCGCAGCGGGCGCTTCCGGGCGGCGTCCTCGGCGTGCGCCTCGGTGACGGGCTCTGCCCCCGCCGTCTGGACGGCGAGCTCGAGGATCCCAAGCGCGCATCGGGCATCGCCGCCAGCCCGCCGGCCAACGAACGCGGCGACCTCGGCCGAGATCACGCACCCAAGCTCCGCGGCGCCGCGGTGAACGACCTCTGCGAGCGCCTCCTCCGACAACGGCTCGAGCTCGTAGAGCTGGGCGCGAGAGAGCAGCGCCGAGTTGAGCTCGAAGTACGGGTTCTCGGTCGTGGCACCGATGAGCGTCAGCAGGCCGCTCTCGACTCCGGGGAGGAGCGCGTCCTGCTGGGCCTTGTTGAAGCGATGGATCTCGTCCAGGAAGAGGATCGTGCGCTTGCCGTTCGCCCCGAGCCGATCGCGGGCACGGACGAGTACCTCACGTACGTTCGCGACCGTGGCGGAGACGGCCGAGAGCTCCTCGAACTCCGCGCCGGTCGACCGGGCGACGATCCGCGCCAGCGTCGTCTTGCCGGAGCCGGGCGGACCGAAGAGGATGAGCGAGGGGACTCTGTCGGCCTCGATGGCGAGCCGAAGCGCACGACCGACACCGATGACGTGGTCTTGACCGATCACGCCGTCGAGCGACGATGGGCGCAGCCGTTCGGCCAGAGGCGCGGCCGAGCCGAGCCGTCGTGACGCGGATTCGTCGAAGAGATCGGTCATCTCGCGCAGTATGCTCCTGGCAGTGTCGGTCATCGCAACCCCATCGCGCCGGTGACTGCCCTCCCCGAGTCTGTCTACGAGCGGCTCGCGGCAGTTCTCGCGCCTGTGCACGACGAGCTCGTCGATCGGCTCGCACCGCATCCCGGTGAGCGTTGGCTCGATCTCGCGTCCGGGATCGGCGACGTCTCGATTCGTGCCGCCCGCGCCGGCGCCGAGGTGACGGGGATCGACAGTGCCTGGCCGATCGTTGAGTGGGCCCGTGCCGACGCAGAGGCCGCAGGCCTCGCGATCCACTTCGACGTCGGCGACGTCGAGTACCTGCCCTACGACGACGGGGAGTTCGACGTGATCGCCTCGAACTTCGGATTCATCTTCACCGCCGACCACGCGAACGTCGCTGCCGGGCTGGCGCGTGTCGCCAAGCCCGGCGCCCGGCTCGGCTTCACCGCCTGGAAGCCGAACCCGAAGCTTGGCGAGCTCTACCGCCGCTTCACCGACGAGCCACTCGAAGGCCGCGAGTCGACCGAGTGGGGCCGCGAGGATCACGTCGAGGACATGCTCGGCGAGGACTTCGAGCTCGAGTTCGAAGATGGGACGCTCTGGATTGACACGGACTCCGGCGAGGAGCTGTGGGAGCTCTTCTCGACTACCGCACCTCCCGTGATCGCTCTGCTCGGAAAGCTCGACGCTGCCGCGAAAGAGGCGTTTCATGCGGGGTTCGTCGAGCTCTACGAGACCTACCGCGACGGTGCCCGCATCAGGGCGCCTCGTCGGTATCTCCTCACGCTCGGTACGCGTCGGTAGGCCTGTGAACTAGGCTCGGGTCGTGCTCCAGGTGCACGACCCGGTCGGTGCGTTCGCGAGGCTCGAGGCCTACCTCGATGCGGAGCGCTTCTGGGGTCGCGACGGAGTCGTCGCCGACCTGTATCTCGGCTACGGCCTCTCGGAGCCGCTACGGCGGGCGGAGACACTCGCACCCCCCGAGCCCTGCGCGCTCCCACTGCTGGCGTGCACAATCCGCCCGGCGAGCGAGCAGCAGCGCCCTGCGGGTACCTACCGGCTTGGCGAGTGGGAGCGAACCTGGGACGACGACGGATACGCGCACGCGATCGACGCCGTGCGGTCCCGCATCGCTCGGGGCGACGTCTATCAGGCAAACCTCGTCCAGCACCTCTCGGCATCGTTCGACGGTGACCCGGCGGGCCTCGCCGAGTCGCTTCGGCCTGTCACGCCGCTCGCCCCACGGCCGTTTCTCGGCGAAGGGTTCGCGATTGTCTCGGCCTCGCCTGAGCTCTTTCTCGCCCGCCGCGGCTCACGGCTCCTGACGAAGCCGATCAAGGGCACCCGGCCGGCTGGCGAGGACATCGACGATCCGAAGGACGCAGCCGAACACGTGATGATCGTGGATCTCGAACGTAACGATCTCGGCCGTGTCTGCGAGCCCGGCTCCGTGCACTGGCCCGAGCTGATGGTCCAGCAGGAGCTCGCGGGCGTCACGCACCTCATCTCCACGGTCGAGGGGACACTCCGCCCGCGCGTCTCGCTCGCGGAGATCCTCACGGCGACGTTCCCTGGCGGATCTGTGACGGGCGCGCCGAAGATCGCTGCACTCGATCTGATCGCCGAACTCGAGCCAGTCGGCCGTGGCGCCTCGATGGGCGCGCTGGGCGTGCTCCACCCGGGTGGAGACTTCGACCTGGCCCTGTCGATCCGCACCTTTGCGGTGGCCGCAGGGCACGCGCACCTCTGGGTCGGCGGTGGGATCGTCTGGGACTCGGACGCCGAAGCCGAGATCGAGGAGTCGTGGGTCAAGGCCCGGCCGCTCCTGGCCGCGGTCGGAGGGCTGGTGCACGCATGACGCTGCTGGCCGTAGCCGTTGCTGGCCGTGGGCTCGTCGACCCGACCGAGCCCGTGTTCTTCGTCGATGACGAGGCTGTGCTGCGGGGGGCTGCGGCGTTCGAGACGGTGCGAATCCGCAACGGCCACCCGGTGCTGCTTGAAGGGCACGTGGAGCGGCTCATCCGGTCGGCCGAGTCCTTGCGGCTGCCGCCACCGGACGGGATCGCGGAGCTCGGTCGGCAAGCTGCTGCCGCGGCGAAGACCGACGAGGGCGCGCTCAGGCTCTTCCGGACGTCGAAGACGCTCGTCGCGACCGTCGCGTCGCTCCCTGACGGCCTCGAGGAGCTGCGTGCCCGGGGCATCAGAATGATCACCGTCGAGATGCACGGTGCCGGGCTGCTCGCGGGGGTCAAGGCGACGAGCTATGCCGGCGCGCTCGCTGCGATCGCGGAGGCCGAGCGTCGCGACGCCGACGACGCGCTCTTCATCTCTGATGACGGCACCGTCCTTGAGGCGACGATGTCGAACATCTGGTGGCGCGTCGGGGAGACCCTCAGCACCCCGAGCCTCTCGACCGGTGTTTTGCCAGGGGTCACGCGCGGCGCCGTGATGCATCTCGCGCACGACGCCGGCTACCGAATCCAGGAGGGCGCATTTGTTCTGGCAGACCTTCTCGCCGCCGACGAGGCCTTCACGAGCTCCGCGGTCCGCGAGGTGATGCCGGTCGTCGCGGTTGACGGGCGCACGCTCCCGCGCGGTGCGGCTGCCGCGGCGCTTCAGGGTCTGCTCGAACGGCTTCCGGAGAGTCGCTAGCCGTGAACCCACCCCCGCCGATGCGGCCGTTACGGCTCGGCGGGATGGCGCTGCGAAACGGCGTGCTCGTGCATGGGCCAATGGCGTGGGCCTGCGAAGTCCGAAACGACGTGGGCGCGCTCAAGGTCACGTCCGAGCGAAAGCGGCTGCTCGCCTCCGGTGTCGAGAGGCCGTTTCTCCGTGGCCCGGCACGGCTTGCCGAGGCGTTCGCGTTCCTGCCGCGCGTTCGGCGGGTGCTGCCCGAGGCCGAGTTTCCCTTTGACCGACGAACGATGATCGCCTCGATCGTCGGCAGCGCCGTCGTGGTCGAGGGAGTCCGCCGCTCCCGCCTCGGCGACACCGCCGCCGAGCACATCGCGATCGGCAGCTACGAGCATGGAGAGCAGAGCGCGAAGGAGCACGAGCGCTGCGGCTCACACCTGATCGGCCCGATGCTTCTTGCCTCGACCGCCGGCAACCTCCTCGCGGCGCGCGCGCCCGCTCGTTTCCGTGCCGCCGGCCGACTTGCGGCGACCGCGCTCGCGGCCTGCCTCGCGCTCGAGCACGTTGGTCCTCAGGCTTAGGGCACATGCTGCCGATATGTCCCGCGATGACGGTTCTCGCCAGCTTCAGCTCGTTCGCGCGCGACTTCGCGCTCACATGGCTTCCCGTGCTGTTCTTCCTGCTGATGTGCGTCGTCGTCTGGCTGCTCTGGCGGACGCTCAAGATGATGCCGCGGGTCAAGCCGATGGAGATCACCCCCGGTTCGGACTCGTCGGTCACCTGGGACGAGGTCGCCGGGCTCGACGAGGCGAAGGAGGAGCTGCAGGAGGTCGTCGACTTCCTCCGCGACCCGCAGAAGTTCGAGGCGCTTGGCGCGCGGGTTCCGAAGGGCGTCCTCTTTCACGGGCCGCCCGGCACAGGGAAGACGCTCGCGGCCAAGGCGGTCGCCAGCGAGTCAGGCGCGCGCTTCTACGCGCAGAGCGCCTCGGCCTTCGTCGAGATGTTCGCCGGCCTCGGCGCAGCGCGGATCCGCAAGCTCTTCGAGGAGGCACGCAAGAACGCTCCGTCGATCGTCTTCATCGACGAGCTCGACGCCGTCGGGATGAAACGCAGCGGCAGCTCCTTCAACCGTGAGCAGGATCAGACGCTCAACCAGCTGCTCGTCGAGCTGGATGGCTTCGGCCCGCGCGACCAGGTCGTCGTCATGGGCGCATCGAACCGGCTCCAGGATCTCGATCCCGCGCTTCTCCGGCCGGGCCGCTTCGACCGACAGATCCTGATCCAGCAGCCCGACCTGAAGGGCCGCGGCGACATCCTCATCGTCCACACGCGCGGCAAGCCGCTCGCCGACGACGTGGACATCGACCTCATCGCGCGGCACACCGCCGGTCTGACGGGCGCCGACCTCGCCAACATCTGCAACGAAGCAGCGATCAGCGCCGGCCGCGCTGGACGGACATCGATCAACCGCGACGACTTCGACCGGGCGATGGACCGCGTGATCGCGGGTCTGCAGCAGCGTCGCGTGATCACCGACAAGGAGAAGCGGATCCTCGCCTACCACGAGGGCGGCCACGCCTTGATGGCCCACCTGCTGAGCGAGGTCTCGCCTGTTCAGAAGGCGACGATCATCGCGCGCGGCACCGCGCTTGGCTACACCCTCAACCTTCCGCAGCAGGAGCGGTACCTCCACACCAAGGAGGAGCTCGTCGACTGGATGGTCGTCACGCTCGCCGGACGTGCCGCCGAGCAGGTTGTCTTCGGTCGCGTCACAAACGGCGCTGCAAACGACCTCGAGAAGGTCACCGACCTCGCCCGCTCGATGGTGTTCGAGTACGGGATGGGCGAGGGCGCCGCGTCGCGCACCATGCGCGCCGACAACTACGCGCTCTCCGAGGAGACCAAGCGGATGCGCGACCAGGAGCAGGCGCGGCTCACCGACCAGGCCTACGCCGAGGCGATCCGGCTGATCACGAAGCACCGCGGCCTACTCGACAAGGTTGCAGCTGCGCTGCTCGAGAAGGAGACGCTGGCACGCGAGGAGCTGCTCGAGATCTTCGGTGACGTCCAGCAGGAGTCGTACGCGGGTGAGGCCGTGGGCGTCCCGCAGGCTGTCGCGGCCGAGCCGCCCGCCCCCCACTGACCCCGGTCAGCCGCCGAGCTTGTCCAGGGCAGACAGGCTCACCGTGTCGTGCGGCGCCGTCAGATCGACGGTGTCGTTCCAGCCGCCGAAGTCGAGCTTCCCGTCCGGCGGCTGAACGATCTCGATCGGGTACGGCTCCCCTGTGGCTGCGATGTAGAGCGTCCCACCGCGTGTCGTGTCGCGGATCTCGATGGCCGCGACCCCGTTCAGGGTCGTCGTTCCGATGACCTTCAGCGTCCCGTGGTCGTTCAGGATGTCGGGCAGCAGGCTTCGCGCATCGGTCATGGGCGTGAACGAGGCGAACTCCCTGCTCGTCGCCGGCGCGACGAGCCAGCGATCCTTGAGTAGCGCCGCGGCGTCCTTGCCCCCGAAGTGACTCCAGAAGCCGGGTCCGCCCTGGAAGTACGCCTTCCCGCCGATCCTCAGGATGTCGAACGTGAGTCCCTCGAGCGTCACTGACCCCGTCCCGCCCTTGCCCATCACGAGGTGAAGATCGAGATGGAGCGGGCGCGCGGAGCTCGTCCCCGATCCAGTGAGGTGCACGGACGTCGCGCGACCGGCCGCCGCGAGTGCGTCGGCGATGATCTGCGTCGGTGTCTTCGCAGCCTCACCGTTGGAAGCCGGCTTCGACGAGCCGCAGCCTGCAACCAGGGACGCGGCTGCAACGACGACGGACACGGCGCGCAATCTCATGCCGCAATCATGTCATTGCCGCCCTCCCCCTGTCACGGCGTCCCGGTACCATCGCCGCCATGTCGGTGAAGGCGATCCACCATCTCGGCCTCGCGGTCGAGGATCTCGACGAGGCGGTCGACACGTACACGCGACTCTTTGGCGCCGAGCTCGAGCACCGGGAGACCGTTGCCGATCAGGGTGTCGAGGCGGCCTCGATGCGTGTCGGTGAGTCTCGGATCGAGCTGCTTGGGTCGCTCGGACCCGACACGCCGGTCGGGAAGTTCCTCGCAAAGCGCGGGCCGGGGATGCACCACGTCGCCTACGAGGTTGACGACGTCGCGACCGAGCTTGCACGCCTTGCTGCCGACGGAACCGAGCTGATCGACGTCGCACCACGCCGCGGGATGTTCGGACTCGAGGTGGCGTTCGTCCATCCGAACGCCACCGGCGGCGTACTTGCGGAGCTCGTCGGCCGTGTCTGACGACCGCGTCCGGCTCGAGATCGCCTTCGAGGGCGGGACCGCGCTCAGCATGGACGTCCTGGCTTCGGTCGCAGACGAGCTCGATCGCGCGCTCGCCGGGACAGACTCCGGATCCCTCTCCTTCGAGGCCGGTGACGGTCGCTACACCGTGGCTGTCCGGAAGATCGTCTTTGCGAAGCGCTTCGCGCGCGACGGCAGAGTCGGCTTCGGCTCGTAGGGAAGGTCGAACACATGTCACTCGAAGTCGGCATCGTCGGTCTGCCCGGATCCGGGAAGACCACCCTCTTCACCGCGCTCACGAAGACCGGCGGTGGCGAGTACGGCAAGACGAACGTAGGAATGGCCACGATCGCCGACCCGCGCCTCGACGACCTCGCGAAGATCGTCGGCGCGAAGAAGATCACAACCGCCACGATCCGCGTTCAGGACGTCCCCGGAACAGGTCCGGCGCTCCTCGGCAATCTCCGCCAGGTCGACGCGCTCCTGATCGTGCTCGACGGCTTCTCGCCGGGCTCCGACCCCGCGCGAGATCTCGAAAACCTCAAGCTGGAGCTGCTCGTCGCCGACCGTGACCACGTTGCCTCGCGGCTCGAGCGGGTCGAGAAGCAGGCGAAGTCGGGCGACCTGAAGCTCAGGGTGGAGTTCGAGGAGCTCGGTCGCGTCCTTGCCTTCATCGATACGGGTGCGCCGCTCTCCGAGTACCCCGACGAGCTGCCGTCCGAGCTCGACCCGCTGACCACGAAGCCGCTGATCTCGGTCGAGAACGGGCCGGGGGGGATCGACCTCGCGCTCGAAGCCGAGCTCGCAGAGCTCCCCGACGAGGAGGCGGCCGCGTTCCGCGACGGCGGGACATCTGCGCTCGAGGAGGTTGTCCGTCGCCTGCGCGACGCGCTCGACCTGGTGACGTTCTTCACCGCTGGCGAGAAGGACACCCGGGCATGGACGCTGCGAAACGGCGAGTCCGCAGTCGACGCCGCCGGGTCGATCCACTCGGACATCGCTCGCGGCTTCATCCGGTGCGAGGTGATCAACTGGAAGGACCTCGTCGACGCGGGGTCGCACGCCGAGGCTGCCAAGCGCGCCCAGCAACGGCTTGAAGGCAAGACCTACGTCATCCGTGACGGCGACGTTCTGAACATCCGCTTCAACGTCTGAGCCTCGGCGCCGGTCTCGACACGTCGAGGCCCGCGGTCATTCGACGGGGCGAGTGGCGGCGATCGCGTCGAGCTGGTTTGCGTGGTAGAGCACGGCTGCCTCCGCGGTGCGAGCGCCGCGCGCATCGTGGTGAACCGCGATGCAGTGGAGCAGCTCGGCCTGCTGCGCCGGGGTGAGCCCCACTGCTCGCTGCTCGATCAGGCGTAGCCCGAGATGGACGTGGCCGAGCAAGCGGCCCTCATCGGTCTGGATGAAGGTGGGGCCGCGACCCAGCTCAACGGTGCGGCCGATGTCGTGGAGGAGCGCCGCTGCGAGGAGAAGCTCGGCGCGAAGGCGAGGGTGGAGCTGCGCCGTCTCGCGGCAGAGGGTTGCTACCCCGACGGTGTGCTCAAGCAGGCCGCCGGCGTAGGAGTGGTGGTCATCCGGCGTCGCCGGGTAGGCGGCAAGCTCCCGATCGGCGAGCACGGCGCGGACGGTTCCGGCAAGCCCTTCGTGGGTGATCTCGGCGACGAGGAAGTCGAGGAACCCGGCAAGCTCCTCGCTGTCCCGACGGAGCTTCGGCGTGAGGCTCGCCGGATCGACATCGGCGCTCTCGAGGGTGCGGACGTCAAGCTGGAGCCGATCGCGGTAGCGCTCAACCCTCCCGAGCACCCGGACAGCGTCGCCTTCGCCGAATCGGCTGTCGAGCAGCTCGACGTCGTTCCAGACGCGGGCCTCGATCCGGCCAGTTGGATCGACGAGCTCGAGTGCGAGGTAGGCCGCACCTCCCTTGGTGCGGAGCTTCCGCTTCGCCTTGACCGCGAAGACGCCCTCGACGACCCGGTCCTCCACTAGGTCGGTGATCACGGCCCCACTCTACGGTAGCCTCAGGTCGTGCCCAGCGTGACGCCGTTTCGAGCGCTCCGGTATGACGAGTCGGCCGCAGGCCCCCTCGCCGACCTGATTGCGCCGCCCTACGACGTGATCGGTGACGAGGAGCGTGAAGCGCTTCTCGCGAAGAGCCCCTACAACATCGTTCACCTGACGCTTCCGGAGGATCCGGCAGATGCAGGGAAGGCGCTTGCCGACTGGCGCGCCGCAGGGATCCTGCGCGACGAGGAGCCTGCACTCTGGTGGATCACGCAGGACTACACGGGCCCGGATGGCGTCGAGCGCAGCCGCGACGGGATCGCCGGCGGGATCGAGGCGACGCCGTACTCGGAGCGCCAGGTGCTCCCCCACGAGCGCACCCACGCCGAGGCGAAGGAGGGCCGACTCAAGGTTCTCCGTGAGACGAAGGCCCAGCTCGAACCGATCTTCCTGATCTACGACGCCGACCCGCCCGTAGACGCGCCGACCGGCGACCCGGACGTCGACGTGACCGACGGTCGCGTCAGGACACGGCTGTGGCGGCTCCCCGCGCAGGAGCTGCAGATCGACGTGCCGTTCCTGATCGCCGACGGCCATCACAGGTACGAGACGGCTGTTGCGTATCGCGCGGAGCATCCCGAGGCGATGCACACCTTCGCCGTGCTCGTCTCGTCGCGGTCACCGGGGCTCGAGATCTTTCCGACCCATCGTGTCGTCGAGTTCATCGACGACGTGCCGGAGGGCCTGATGACCTCGACGCACGACCCGCGCTCGCTCGCGATGTACCACCGGGGCTCGTTCTGGCGGCTTGAGTCCGACGACGAGCTCGACTCGCGTGCGGTCGAGAAGTTCATTCCCGAGGGTGCGAACCTGATGTACACCCCTGGCGCCCAGCAGGCGGTGGACTGCGTCGACGAGCAGATGGCGGAGGTCGCCTTCCTCGTGCGCGCCCCGAGCGTTGCGCAGGTGATGGAGTTCGCCGAGCGTGGCGAGACGATGCCGCAGAAGTCGACCTTCTTCTATCCCAAGCTCACCTCGGGCCTGCTGCTCTATCCACTCTGAGCCGTTGACTCCATGGCTTGAAGCGGCTCGCGCCGCCGTCGAGGACGTCAAGGCCGTTCTCGCCGAGATGCCGACTCGCGCTGAGCGCGAGCGCCCCGTCGGGCAGGGAAAGGGCGGCGACACGACCGTCGCGCTCGACGAGGCGGCGGAGAACGCGGTGCTGCCGCACTTCGCGCGGGCCGGCGTGCGGATCATCTCGGAGGAGGTCGGGATCGTGGGGTCGGGCTCGACGACCGTGATCGTCGATCCGATCGACGGCTCCCAGAACGCCGAGCGAGCGATCCCGTACTTCGCGCTCTGCGTCGCCGTCGCAGAAGGTGACACGCTCGACGACGTCCACTTCGGCTACGTCTACGACTTCGGCTCCAACGAGGAGTGGCGCGCCGTCAAGGGCGGCGGCGCCTTCCTGAACGACACGCCTCTGACGGGCGAGCCGAAGGAGGTCATCGAGTTCCTCTCGATCGAGGCTACGCGGGCCGCGCTCGTCTACGACCGGCTCCAGTACCTGGCGCCGCTCACCGATCGCGTCCGTGTCATGGGCGCCCAGGCGATCACGTTCTGCCACCTCGCAGCGGGACGCACCGATGCCGTCGCCTGTCTCAAGCCCTCTCGGACGGTCGATTTTGCCGCGGCGCAGCTCCTTGTACGTGAGCGCGGCTTCGCGATCGAGACGATCGATGGACCGCCGATTGGGCAGATCCCGCTCGACCTCAAGGCCCGCTCGCGGGTCGTCGCCGCGCGCTCGCCGGAGAACGTGGCGCTGCTCGCGGGCGCTCTCCGCCGCTAGGTACGCTCAGCTGATGGAACCTTCGCGCGAAGCGATCCTCGAGGCGCTCTCTCGGGTGATCGACCCCGAGCTGCGCAAGCCGGTGACCGAGCTCGACATGGTTCGGGCAATCGAGATCGACGGGGGAGCGGTGACGGTCACGATCGCCCTCACGGTTGCCGGATGTCCGCTGCGTAACTCGTTTCAGGAGCAGGTCGCGCGTGAGGTCGGCGCGGTAGCCGGCGTCGCCTCTGTGCGGCTCGAGTTCGACGTTATGACGCCCGCCGAGCGCGCCGTTCTCACCACGAAGCTCCGCGGTGGCCGCCCCGACGACGACAAGTCGATCCAGCTCGACGACACGACGCGCGTGATCGCCGTCGCCTCCGGCAAGGGTGGCGTCGGCAAGTCGACGCTGACCGTCAACCTCGCGGCTGCGCTCGCCTCGCTCGGCCGCAAGGTCGGTGTGCTCGACGCCGACATCTACGGGCACTCGATCCCGCACATGCTCGGGATCACCCAGAAGCCCGTCCTCGTCGATCGGCTGATGATCCCGCCGGTCAAGCACGACCTGAAGCTGATGTCGATCGGCTTCTTCCTTGACGACAACGCCCCTGTGATGTGGCGCGGGCCGATGCTCCACCGGGCGCTCGAGCAGTTCCTCCAGGATGTCCACTGGGGTGACCTCGACATCCTGCTCATCGACATGCCGCCGGGAACTGGCGACGTCTCGATCTCGCTTGGCCAGATGCTGCCGCGTGCCGAGGCGCTTGTCGTCACGACGCCGCAGCTGCTGGCGCAGGAGGTCGCGAGCCGGGCGGCAGAGATGGCCCGGAAGACGGGTATGCAGGTCATCGGTGTCGTCGAGAACATGACCTCCGAGGTCTTCGGCGCGGGCGGCGGTGAGCGTTTGGCAACGCAGCTCGGGGTGAAGCTCCTCGGCCAGGTGCCCCTCGACGGCCGCCTTCGTGAGTCGGGCGATGTCGGGGAGCCGCTTGTCGTCGCCGACCCCGACTCGGAGGCCGCGCAGGCGATCTTCGGGATCGCGCGTGCGATCGAGGCGACGCGCAGCGCCGGCTTCACCAAGACGCTCAAGCTTGTCTCCTGACGAAGTCCGCTCGCGCCTGGCGGTACTCGGCTTCCGCCCCGAGGACGTCGAGACTCTCGCCAATCACTTCCTGAGCGCGGAGCAGACGGGCCGCATCGGCCACGGGGTGCGTCGGATCGAGTGGCTGGAGTCGTTCGAGCGGCTTGATCCCGAGGCGCGTCCAGTGCGGACGCTCGCCGAGCCGGGGTACGAGCGCTGGGAGGGTAACGGCGCACTCGGGTATCTGGTGCTCCAGGCAATCGTGGAGGCGCAGCTTGAGAGCCCGCCCGCGCACGCCCGCCTCGTCGTCGCGAGCGCGACCTTTCCGACCGGCGTTCTCGGGGCCTGGACGCGTCGGCTCGCTGACGCTGGTCTTGTTGCCATGCTCACCGCGACGTCGCCCCGTCGGCTCGGACATCCCGAGGGTGGCCCCAGGCTCACCGGCACGAACCCGCTCTCGATCGCGATTCCCTCTGGCGTCGGAGATCCGGTGGTGAGTGACGTCTCGATGGGGAACCTCACCTACGGCGATGTGCTGACGGGCCGTGCGGCCGAGGAGGATCTCCGGCCGTTCGGCGGCGAGCAGGCGCACAAGGCCTTCGCGCTTGCTGTGGGTCTGCAGCTCTTCGTGGAGGTGCTGGCGCCTGGCCATGGAGACGGCGCCGTCCTCCTCGTCGCCCGTCCCGAGGCCGATCCGGTGCCGTCCTTTCGGACGCTTGCAGACGGCGTCCGCCTACCGGGAGACCGCTGAGCCGAAGTTCGGCACGTTCCCCGACCCCGTCTGCGGTGAAATCCCGATTCGCGCCTACCGGTCACGCCGGAGACTCCAGATAGCGCTTCGACGATCGGGGCGCCGTCCCAGGAGACGACCTTGGCTTTCAGGAGGGGAGAATCATGAAGAAGCTTGTCGAAATCGGCGGGTTCATCGCAGGTGCGATCCTCGTTGCCTTCGGCGTGGCCGTGATCGTGCTTGGCGCCACCGGCCGCTCGACAGTTCAGGCGAGCCTGAAGGACGAGGCGATCATGGGCACGCCCGACATGACGCCAGCGTTGATCAAGGAGGCCGTTGACAAGGCGGGTCTCACGATCGCGATTCCGACGTGCTCGGTCGCTGGCAAGGCCGTTACCACGGGCCCGACCGCGCGCTGCTTTGCGCAGTACATGCGGATCCACGCGCTTGAGGCAACGGGAGGCGTGCCGTATGCACAGATGCCTCGGTACGCCACCGCTGACGGCAAGGGTACGAACGATGCGGCCGCGGCTCTCCAGTCGAACGGCCGTCCGGTCGATAACGCCGCGCGCAACATCTGGGTGACCGAAACCGCGCTCTCTACCGCGCTCAACGTGAGCTACATGGCCGACCAGCTCGGACTCTTCAGCGTCGTCACCGGGTTCGCCCTGCTGCTCTCGGGTATCGGGTTCATCGTGCTCGACTACGCGGCACTGCATCGCCGCCGCGCAGCAGCGGCCGCAGTCAGCTGACGCGAGGCGGGAAGTGAGGTTCGTGGGAGGCGCGGCGCAGGCCGCGCCTCCCACACGTCTCAGGCCGGAAAGCCGGGCTCGCGCCTGATCGGGCCGAAGCCGGGCCCCGAGACCCCACGAGACCACTCCATGCATGCCGCCCCCGTGGAGGTCGCAGTCTGATCGCTCGCATGGACGATGCCGAGCTGACGGTGGTCGCGTTCGGGGTCGGCAGCGACCAGTCGTGCCATCAGCGGATCTCGACCGAATCCCCGGGCTTGAGGTCGAGAACCTCGCTGCCCGGCGCGAGCTCCCGGAGAGCTGTGGGCGTTCCTGTGAGCAGCGGGAAGGTGCCCCAGTGGCAGGGCACACAGAGCGGGTTACCGAGCATCTCGAGGGCGACTGCCGCCTCCCGCGGGCCCATCGTGAAGTGATCGCCGATCGGCAGCACGACGATCTCCGGCTCGTAGAGGTGGGCGATGAGCTGCATGTCGCCGAAGGCGCAGGTGTCGCCGGCGAAGTAGAGCGTCGAGCCGTCCTCGAGGCGGATCACGACACCGCAGGCCTCACCGAGGTACTCGCCCGAGTCCGAGCTCGCCGAGTGAAACGCGTTCGTCAGGCTGAAGAAGACATCGCCGATGCGCATCGTTCCACCCTTGTTCAGCCCAGGGACTGTTCCGATGTTCGCGCCCTGGCGCCCGAGCCAGCTCTTCAGCTCGACCTGGCAGACGATCGCGGCATCGGGAAACCGCTTCGAGAGCTCGACGGTGTCACCGACGTGGTCGCTGTGGCCGTGGGTGATCGCGATCACGTCAACGCGCTCGGGAACGCGCTCCTTCTCAGGCGTCGACGGGTTTCCCGTTAGAAACGGGTCGATGTAGATGCGCACGCCGCGGTCCGTCTCGAGGCGGAACGCCGAGTGCCCAAGCCATGTCAGCGAAGCCATGTCATATCCCCTCCCTAGAAAAAGGCGCTCTGAGCATAGAAGGACCGTCCGACCCGGTAGCGAAGCTGTAAGCCATGGGACAACGTGTGCTTCCGGCGTGTCTCGTCGCTCTCGCGGCGTTCGCCGATTCGCACGGCCAGCATGCCCTCGCTCGCGACTTCCTGCTCGGCGCACTCCCCTTCGCCGCAGTCGCTGCGATGATCGTCTTCGGTGACTATCTCGAGTCGAAGGGAGATGCGGTCGTTGCACTCCAGTCGCTTCTCTGGGGCCTCGTTGTGGTCATGCTCCTGCTCTCCTGCGCTCTCCGGAGCACTGCGGTCACCGGCGTTCCGCCGCTCGCGGTCTCATCGCTCGCAGCCTGCCTCGGGATCTTCGCGATCAAGGCGTTCGTCGCTGCGGCACCGTACGCGCGACGGCTTGCGCTTCGCCCCGCGAAGCCCTAGCCAAGCATCCGGCGTCTCTCGCTAGAAGGGCAGCGCGTCGGCGGCAGACCGCGCGACATCGATCAGCGGTGCGACGGCGAAGAACGATCCGACCGTCACGGCGAGGCACAGACCGACTGCGACGTCGAGCGCACGATCGCGGAGCGGTGAGCCGCCGGCTGGAGTCAGGTGGAGCTCGGCGCTGTCCCGCAGGAACATCGAGCGGACGACCGAGAGATAGTAGGGCGCCGAGATGAGCGTGCCCGCGACGCCGACGATGATCAGCCACCACCAGCCGTGCTCGTAGGCTGCAGCGAAGGCGTAGAACTTGCCGAGGAACCCACCGGTGAGCGGGAAGCCGAGGAAGCCGAGCATGAAGATCCACATCGAGACGCCAAGGAAGGGCCTCTCCCAGCCGAAGCCCGCGAGGTTGTCGAGCGTGACGGGCTCGCCGAGCTCCCGCTCCCTGGCGGCGAGCACGGCGAAGGCGCCTAGCGACATCGCGCAGTAGGGGATCAGGTAGTAGAGGAGCGCCCGGGCGCCGAGGGCGTTGGCTGCGGCTATCGGGATCAGCATGAATCCTGCGTGCGAGACAGACGAGTAGGCGAGCAGACGCTTGACGTTCCGCTGAATGAGGGCGCCGAGGTTGCCGATCGCGATCGAGGCGCAGGCGATGCCGGCGAGCGCCCACGTCCAGAGCCGGGTATCGCCCGGGAACGCCGTGAGCATGAGCCGGTAGGTGACGACGAGTGCGGCAACCTTCGTCGCCGAGCCCATGAATGCGGTCACCGGCGTCGGGGCGCCCTGGTAGGCGTCGGGGGTCCACATGTGGAACGGAGCGGCGGAGGTCTTGAAAGCTAACCCGGCGACGATCATCGCGAGACCGAGCACGAGGAGCGAGTCGTGAGCCTGGACGGCGCCGATCTTGTCGAACGAGAGCTCCCCGGTGGAGCCGTAGACGAGCGCCGAGCCGAAGAGGAGCGTGGCGGAGCCGACCGCGCCGACGATCAGGTACTTCAGCCCGGCCTCGAGCGACCCGACGAGGTCGATGTCGATCGCGCACATGACGTAGAGGGCGATCGAGAACCACTCGAGGCCGAGGAAGAGAGTCATCAGGTTGGAGGCCTGGACGAAGAACGCCATGCCTGCGCCGGCGGCCGTCAGGAGCGCGTAGTACTCCGCGATGTTCTCCTCGCGCCAGCGCTCACCGTAGGAGATCAGGACACCGATGACTCCGCACGCTGCGATCAACACCTGAGCGATTGCTGCCCAGCGGTCGCGGAAGATCGAGTCGTGGATGATCGCGGCCCCGTTCGGACTGTCGTTCGCAAGCAGGACGGCGAAGACGAATGCGGTGATGAACCCGGCGCCCGCAACGATCGCGGCGATCGGCTTGCGCGTGCGCTTCGGCCCGAAGACAGCCACGAGCAGCAGGAGCCCCGCGGTGCCGGTCAGGGAGACGGTCGGAGAGAGCGCGAACCAGTCAACGTGTGGAGTCTTGATCACTTCTGTCCCTTCGCGATGGCCGTCCCGGGGCCGTGTCCGGTTGCGTGGCCGCTGATCACGGCAGGCCAGGCCGAGAGAGCCAGGAGAAGCGCGACGAGCGGGAGAACGATCGCGAGCTCACCGCGGCGGAGATCGAGAGCGGCATCGGTGACCGCGGCCCCCTGGTCCTGATGCAGGACGCCTGAGATGAGCCTCAGCATGTACATCGCAGCGAGGACGATCGAGGCGGCGCCGATGACGGCGTAGGCCCAGCCCTGGGCGAGGACGCCCGCCAGGATGAGGAACTCGCCGGCGAAGTTCGACGAGAGCGGCACGGCAAGCGCGATCACACCCGTGGTCATGAGGATGGTCGCGAGCGCCGGGCGGCCCTTGGCCATCCCGCCGAGGAGCGCGAACTCGCCGGTGGCGGTGCGCCGCTCAACCATGGCTGCAAGGAGGAACATCGTCATCGAGATCAGGCCGTGGTTCACCATCTGCAGGACGGCCCCGTCGTAGCCGAGGTCGTTGGCGGCGAAGAGGCCGTAGGTGATCAGACCCATCTGCGCGAGCGAGGAGTAGGCGATCACACCGCGCACGTCGGGGGCGCGGAAGGCGAGCAGCGACCCGTAGACCAGACCGATCGTCGCCAGGACGAGGATCGGCGTGCGGAAGTCGTGTGTCGGGCCGGGGAAGCGGTCGATCGCGATGCGCAGGAAGCCGTAGGCGGCGACCTTCGAGATGACACCGGAGAGCAGCCCGGCGATCTCGGGCGGGGACTCACGGTAGGCATCCGGCAGCCAGCCGTGGAGCGGCCAGAGCGGCGCCTTGACCGCAAACGCGAGCGCGAAGCCGAGGAACAGCCAGTCGTTGCCGCTCGTCCCCATCTTCGTCAGGTCGAACGTGTGCTGCTGTAGTCCGTAGACGACGATCGAGGCCAGCATGAGGAGCGAGCCCGCGACCGTGTAGACGACGAACTTGATCGTCGCGCCGAGCCGACCTGCGCCGCCCCAGACCCCGACGAGGATGTAGAGCGGGATCAGCATGGCCTCGAAGAACGCGTAGAACAGGAGCAGATCCTGCGCGGCGAACACACCGACCACCGATCCGGTCAGGAAGAGGAGCAACCCGAAGTACGCACGTGGTCGCTCACGTCCAGCCCACCAGGCGTACGCGCACGCTGCGGCGCCGCAGATTGCAGTCAGGCCGACGAGCCAGACCGAGAACGCGAACTGCCCGACGTGGTAGCTGACCCCGAGATCGCTGAACCAGGAGTGCTGCTGGCCGAGCTGCAGGCCGCCCGAGCCGAAGTCGTAGCGCTTTGCCGCGGTGATCCAGACGCCTACCTCGACGAGCGAGATGAGCGTTGCGACCGACCCCACCCAGGCGCGTGGCATCGGCAGCAGCCACACGACGAGCGCTCCGGCGACCGGCAGGAAGATCTCGAGCGTTGTCAGCCAGGTTGTCATCGTGTAGCGAGGAAGACGACGGCGAGGATGGAGACCCCTGCGATCAGGGCGAGGATGTAGGAGCGAACGAGGCCGTTCTGGGCGCGGCCGACGCCACCGGCGCCGACGCGGACGTCACGGGTGATCATCGTGAGGGAGCCGCCGATCACGGGCTGCTCGACGAAGCGGCCGAGCATCGTGGCGGCGAGCGCCGCCGGGCGGGTGAAGATCGTGTCGTACAGCTCGTCCCAGTAGAACTTCTTCTCGAAGAGCGCGACGGGCTTCGGGACGCACATCGACTTGGCGCTGTAGAGCTCGTAGGCGACCCAGGCGCCGGCGAGGCCGAGGAGCACCGCCGCGATCGACGCGATCGCCTCCTGCCAGTTCGAGGCCTCGGCGACCGGCTCGGCGACCGGCCCGAGCCAGTCGGTGAGCGGGTGCCAGAGCGGCCCGAACTGGAGCAGCCCGCCGACGACCGAGAGCGTCGCGAGAACGGAGACGGTCCAGACCATCGAGAGCGGGCCCTCCTTGCCGTGGTGGAGGTGCAGGTGCTCCTTGACGAAGGCCGACGGCTCGCCGCGGAAGACGATGAAGAAGCAGCGGAAGGTGTAGAGGCCCGTCAGGAACGCTCCGACAAGACAGCAGCCGAAGAGCACGTAGCCGAACGCGCCATGCTGGAGCGTCGCCGCGATGATCGCGTCCTTGGAGAAGAAGCCGGCAAACGGCGGCACGCCGACGAGCGCAAGACAGCCGATCAGGAAGACCCAGCGCGTGTGCGGCATCAGCTTGCCGAGCCCACCCATCTTGCGGATGTCCTGCTCTCCGGTGAGGGCATGGATGACGAGGCCGGCGCTGAGGAAGAGCAGCGCCTTGAAGAATGCGTGCGTCATCAGGTGGAACATCCCCTCGGGGTACGCCCCGATCGATGCGCCGACGAACATGTAGCCGATCTGCGACATCGTCGAGTACGCGATCACGCGCTTGATGTCGGTCTGGACGAGCGCGATGAACCCTGCCATGAGCAGCGTGGCGGCGCCGAGGCCGGCGGCGAGGTCGGCGACCTTCGGCGCGAACTCAAACAGAGGGTGGGTGCGAACGATGAGGTAGACGCCTGCGGTCACCATCGTCGCGGCGTGGATCAGCGCGCTGACGGGCGTCGGGCCCTCCATCGCGTCCGGCAGCCACGTGTGGAGCGGCAGCTGGGCCGACTTCGCGAGCGCGCCGCCGAGCAGGCCGAGCGCGATCAGGTTTGCGATCGTTCCACCGTGGGGCGCGCCTGCGAACGCACCGGCGTAGTCGAGGTGGCCGGTGTGCTGGATCAGGAGGAAGAGCGCCAGCGCCATCGTCGCGTCACCGAAGGCGTTCATCACGAAAGCCTTCTTCGCGGCGGCGATCGCCGAGGCCCGATCCTGGTAGAAGCCGATCAGCAGGTAGCTCGAGAGGCCGACCATGCCCCAGCCGGAGAGCAGGAGCAGCAGGTTGCCGCCCTGCACGAGCAGCAGCATCGAGAAGACGAAGAGCGACATGTAGGCGAAGTAGCGGCGCTCCTCGCTCTCGCCCTCCATGTACCCGACCGAGTAGGCGACGATCAGCGAGCCGACGCCAGCGACGATCAGCATCATCACGATGCTCAGCTGGTCGGTGAGGAGCGTGAGGCCGAAGTGGTACGTGCCGGCCTCGAGCCACGTCCATGACGTCGTCGACGCGCCCCGCGCGTCACCGCTGCGTCCGAGCATGCTGACGAAGGCGACGATCGCGGCTGCGAACGCGCCCATCGTCGTGAGCGTGGATACGTAGCCGGCGCCACGTCGCGACAGCCGCTCACCACCGAGGGTGATGGCGAGAGCGCCGCCGAGCGGCAGCAGCAGGCAGATCCAGGCGGCGGCGTTCATCCGCGCAGCGTCCGCAGCTTGTCGACGTCGAGCTCGATGTTCCGTCGGCCCATGGCGACGATCAGGCCAAGGCCGATCACGACCTCGGATGCGGCGATCGCCATCACCGCGATCGCGAAGACCTGCCCATCCTCATGCCCAACGTGCCGGGCAAAGGCGATCAGGGCGAGGTTCGCGCCGTTCAGCATGATCTCGACGGAGAGCAGGATGATCAGCGGGCTGCGCCGGACGAGCACGCCGAGGGCGCCGATCACGAACAGCATCCCCGCGATCGCGATGTAGTAGCGGATGTCAGGGCCGTGCATCGTTCTCCTCCATCCGCGCGTGCGATCCCAGGACGACGCCGCCAACTGCCGCAACGAGCAGCACGATTGACGTGACCTCGAACGCGAGCAGGTGGTCGGTCAGGAAGAGGCGGCCTATCGAGGCGGGGGAGCCGAAGGAGCGCGCGACATGCGGCTCACGGGAGAGGTTGCCGCCTGTCGCGAGAGCGATCGCAACGATGACCTCGGTGAGGATCGCGCCTGCGGCGAGCACGGTTGCAAGCAGCTGCCACGACGGTCCGCTCGCCCACGGTGTCTCTCCGGTCTTGTCGCCGAGGTAGGCGATCACGAAGAGGAACATCACCATCACGGCACCGCCGTAGACCAGCACCTGGCCCGCGGCGACGAACTCCCCGCCGAGTAGCAGGTAGAGCACGGCGAGCGAGGCGAGGTTCCCGATCAGGGCAAGAGCCGAGAAGAACGGGTTGCGAAAGGTGACGACGGCGAGCGCGCTTGCGATGCAGCCGAACGCCGCCCCGATCCAGACAGCCCAGACGATGACGTTTGCCATCAGCTGTTCGACTTGTAGTAGGGGATCGGGGTGTCGTACAGGTCGCGGTCGGCGACCGGAACACGCTTGACGGGCTGCGCGAGGAGCATGTCCTTCGTGTAGATGAGGTCGTCTCGGTTGTACTCGGAGATCTCGAAGTCGTTGCCCATGGTGATCGCGTCGAAGGGGCAGGCGATCTCGCAGTAGCCGCAGAAGATGCAGCGGCTGAGGTTGATCTCGTAGATCCGGGCGTAGCGCTCGCCGGGCGAGACACGGTTCTCGGCGGTGTTCTCGGCGGCAACGACCCGGATGCAGTCGGCAGGGCACGCGGCGGCGCAGAGCGAGCAACCGACGCACTTCTCAAGGCCGTTCTCGTGCAGGTGGAGAACATGCCGGCCGCGGAACCGCGGGTAGACGGCCCGCTTGAACTCGGGGTACTGCTGCGTGATCGGCTTCTTGAAGACCTGCTTCAACGTGACGCCGAAGCCCTTGAACGTGTTCGGAACGAGCATCGCCATCTAGATCCACACCACCAGGAACGCGGTCACGAGAGCGTTGAGTGTGGCGACCGGTAGGAGCACCTTCCAGCCGAACCGCATCAGCTGGTCGTAGCGCAGGCGCGGCTGGGAGGCGCGCAGCCAGATGAAAGCGGTGATCAGCGCGCCGAGCTTGACCAGGAACCAGATCGGCCCGAACACGTCGAGCGCGTGGACAAACGGGAAGTGCCAGCCGTCGAAGAAGAGCGCGATGCAGAGGCCTGAGAGCACGATCATGTTGATGTACTCGGCCGTCTGGAAGAGGCCCCAGCGCATGCCGGAGTACTCGGTGTGGTACCCGCCGACGAGCTCCGTGTCGGCCTCAGGCAGGTCGAACGGCGGCCGCGAGGTCTCCGCGATCCCGCCGAGGAGGAAGACGCAGAGTCCGACGAACTGCGGGATGAAGAACCACACCGTCTCCTGCTGCTTGTTCACGATGTCAACGAGGTTGAGGGACTGTCCCATCAGTACGACGCCGAGCACCGAGAGCGCAAGCGAGACCTCGTAGGAGACGAGCTGCGCGCATGTCCGCATCGATCCGAGCATCGAGTACTTCGAGTCGGAGGCCCAGCCGCCGACGATGAAGCCGTAGATGCCGATCGAGCCGAGGGCGAAGATCAGGATCAGCGAGATCGGAATGTTGACGACCTCACCGGCGACCCAGTAGCCGTGGATCATCCAGCCCTGCCCCCACGGGATGACGCTGAAGGCAGCGATCGCCGTCGCGCACGAGATGATCGGCGCGAGGACGTACGGGACGTTGTGTGACGACGCAGGGAAGAACGACTCCTTGCGCACGAGCTTGACGAGGTCTGCGAGCGGCTGCAGCAGCCCGAACGGGCCCGCACGGTTCGGGCCGAACCGCAGCTGCATCCGGCCGAGCAGCTTCCGCTCGAGCCAGGTCGTGTAGCCGAAGGTCGCCATGACGAGGTTGACGATCACCGCGACCTTGATGAACGAGATCCACCAGACCTCGGGAGGATGCGTCACCTGGTCACCTCGACGAAGTCGTGGAGCCCGGCTGCGTCGGCGCGTGGGATGCGAACTGCGCCGGTCGGGAGGTCGCGGGCGACGCGCGCTCGGAACTCCAGCGACGTCCCGTTCGAGGCGACGGTGACGGTGTCACCGGTCTTGATGCCGCGCGAGCGGGCGTCGGAGGGGGCGAGTTGGATCTCGCCGGCGGCGCTCTGGTAGGCGAGCTCGGGTGTCCGTTCGACCGCCGGGCCGGAGAAGAGTGGCCGGTAGGTGATCAGCCTCAGGCCGTCGCCGACCGGAAGAACGTCGCTTGGCGGGTTCGGGACCGGTGCGGTGGACACCGCGCGTGGCGGCAGCGTGGCCTGCTCGCCGATCTCGGCGAACGAGACACCGCCAAAGCACTTCGCGGAGAGCTCCGCGAAGACGACCGACGCGTGCGGGGAGAGATCGACGTCGAACCGCTCGGCGAGCTTCGCGATCCACGCAAGCTCATCCGGGCACGGGGCGATGACCGCACGGCGCTGGCGCTGGAGGCGTCCCTCGAGGTTGACGGTCGCACCGTCGCGCTCCAGGTAGCTCGTGCCCGGCAGGACGAGGTCGCAGAGGCCACGGAACGACTCCTCGAACAGGCCGATGCCGATGACTGCGTCGGCATGGGCGGCGAGCGCGCGGACCGACGGGTCGAGCGCAGCATCGTCACCGGAGATGATCAGAAGCCTGGGCTCACCGTCGGTCGGCTCACCGTCGGAGGCGGCGCTCCAGGCGTCGGTGACGCCGCGGC
Source organism: Actinomycetes bacterium (assembly GCA_037142875.1). Classification (GTDB taxonomy): domain Bacteria; phylum Actinomycetota; class Thermoleophilia; order Gaiellales; family Gaiellaceae; genus PALSA-600. The sequence continues at coordinate 418,249 of JBAWZV010000001.1, forward strand.
CGTTCGGGGTCTTCGGGAGGTAGAAGGCGGCCTTCGCGTCGAGGTCACGTGCGAACCAGGCGCAGCGCTCGGCGTCGTCGCTGATCAGGACGACGTCGGCGATCCCCTCCTCGGGGATCTCGGTGAGGACGGTCGCACCGTTGCGCCGTGCCGCCTTGATCCAGAGGTCAACGATCGGGGCGCGCTCGATGACGGGCTCGTCGCACAGGACGACGATCGTCTTCGCATCGCGGATCGACGAGAGTGGGGCGCGATAGCCGTCGAGAGCGTCGGGGATCGCCTCCGGGAGCACCGCAGCGTGCGCACCGACACCGACGCGCAGGAGCTTCGCGAGCCCGTAGGCCTGCTCGACCGTCTCGGTGCCGGAGAGAGCAGTGACGATCGCCGAGCCGGCGGCGCGGATCATCGCCTCCGCCTGGTCGAGCGCGTCGTTCCAGCCCATCGGCTCGAGTCGGCGCGGGCCAGCCTTGCGCAGCGGATCCTTGATCCGGTCGACGGCCAGCAGGTGGGGGAAGGTGAAGCGACCCTTGTCGCAGAGCCAGCCCTCGTCGATCTCGGGATGGTTGCGTGAGAGGACCCGCTTGACCTTGCCTTCGCGGGTGGTGACGTCGGTATTGCAGCCCACGGGGCAGAGGCCGCAGACAGACGGGATGTTCTGGATGTCCCACGGCCGCGCCTCGAACCGGTACTGCGTCGAGGTGAGCGCTCCGACGGGGCACAGCTCGATCACGTTGCCGGAGAAGGTCGCCCGGTACGGCTCGTCGGCGAACGTTGCGATCTCGGTGTCGGCTCCACGGTTGACCGGCACGAGCTGGCCGTCCTCCGCAACCGCTTCGCTGAAGCGCGTGCAGCGGTAACAGAGGATGCACCGCTCGCGGTCGAGGGCGATCATCGGCGAGATCGGGATCGGCTTCTCGACGGTGCGCTTCGGGAAGAGGTTGCGCGTGTTGCCGGGGCCGTAACGGAACGTCAGATCCTGCAACGGGCACTCGCCGCCCTTGTCGCAGACGGGACAGTCGAGCGGATGGTTGACGAGGATGAACTCGAGGGTTGCGTTCTGCGCCTCGGCAGCCATCTCGGAGGTGAGCGCCGTCTTCACGACCATCCCCTCGGCCGCGGTCAGCGTGCACGCCGCCTGTGGCTTCGGCGGGCCAGGGCTGATCTCGCAGAGGCACATCCGGCAGGCGCCGACCGGCGGCCCGAGGCGCGGCTCGTAACAGAAGACCGGGATCTCGACGCCCACTGCGAGCGCGGCCTCGACAACGCCCGTGCCCTTCGGCACCGAGACCTCACGGCCGTCGACCGTGATCGTGACCATCTCGGGCGTGCTCATACGAGAGCCGCCTGGCCGAGATGATGGGCGTGCTGGGCAACCGGTGCGAGGACGCCGTCGAGCGGGGAGTGGTCGAACGGGCAGCCGCCGCCGTCGAGGTGCGCGATGAACTCCGCGCGGAACTTCTCGACGTAGCTCGCGATCGCCATCGCGGCAGTGTCGCCGAGCGGGCACAGGCACTTGCCATTGATCCGATCGCAGACCGACAGCAGCAGGTCGAGGTCGTGCTCGGTCGCGTCGCCTGCTTCGAGCTTGCGCAGGATCGCGGTCATCCAGCGGGTTCCCTCGCGGCACGGCGTGCACTTGCCGCACGACTCGTGCTCGTAGAACTCCGAGACACGGATCCCGAGCTGCACCATGCAGACCGAGTCGTCGAGCGCGATCACGCCGGCCGAGCCCATCGCGGTGCGCAGCTTCGAGAGCGAGTCGAAGTCGTACCCGACCTCGACCTCGTCGCCGGTCAGGATCACCGTCGAGGAGCCGCCCGGAATCACGGCCTTGAGGGTGTGGCCGCCGGGGATGCCCCCACCGAAGGCTTCGCCGTAGATCAGCTCGTGGAGTGTGACGCCCGGCTCGATCTCGAAGTTGCCCGATCGCTCGACGTGTCCCGAGATCGAGACGACGCGCGTCCCGCGGGAGTTCTCGACGCCGAACTTCGCGTACTCGGCGCCGCCCATCGTGACGATCGGCGGCACGGTCGCGATCGTCTCGACGTTGTTGACGACAGTCGGCGAGGCATAGAGGCCTGCGATTGCAGGAAATGGAGGCTTCGTCCGCGGCTGGCCGCGCTTGCCCTCGAGCGAGTCGAGAAGCGCGGTCTCCTCACCGCAGATGTAGGCGCCGGCGCCGCGATGGACGACGATCGTGCAGTCGCCGCGCAGGTCGGGACGCGCCTTCAGCTCCTCGAGCGCCGCCACGAGGATCTCGTACTGCTCGAGGTACTCGCCGCGGATGTAGATGTACACAGCCTTCGAGTCGACCGCGAACGCGGTGATCAGGCAGCCCTCGATGAAGCGGTGCGGAACGCGGGTGAGAATCTCGTTGTCCTTGAACGAGCCCGGCTCGGACTCGTCGGCGTTGATCACCAGGTAGTGCGGGTTCGGGTTCTGCTCGCGGCTCGGCACGAACGACCACTTGCGGCCCGTCGGGAAGAACGCGCCGCCGCGGCCGCGCAGCTCGGAGGCGTTGAGCTCGTCCGTGACCGCGGCCGGGCCCATGGCTCGCGCCTTTGCGAGCGCCTGGTAGCCGCCGACAGCCTCGTACTCGGAAAGCTTCGTCAGGTCGCGCTCATCGGCGCCTGCGAGGACAACGTGAACCTCGGCGCTCACGCGCGCACCTCGGAGACGATCGCGGCGGCATCCTCGGGCTTCACCTTGTGGCGGTAGCGCCCGTCGACGGCGACGATCGTTCCCCAGCCGCAGCCGCCGAGGCACTCGATCGTTCGGAGCGTCACGGCGCCGTCCTCGGTCGTCTCACCGGCATGGCAGCCGAGCTCGCTCTCGAACGCTTCGAGCACCTGCTGCGCCCCGTAGAGCGCGCAGGAGACGTTCGTGCAGACCTCGATGCTGTGCGCGCCGACCGGTTCGAGCTGAAACTGGTCGTAGAACGACGCGACAGATTCGCAGTAGGCGGGAGTGACGTCGAGCGCGTCGGCGACCTCGCGGATCGCATCCGGTGAGAGCCAACCGTGCGCCTCCTGGGCCAGCCGCAGAGCCGGGATGACGGCCGAGTGTGTGCCCTCGGGGTACTTGGCACGGACCTCCTGGACCCTCTCGTAGAGCGTGCTCACCGGTCGACCTCTCCCATCACGGTGTCGAGGGAGCCGACCACGGCGATCATGTCGGCGATGTAGGCGTCGGACATGCAGGTCGCTGTGGCCTGGAGCGCGACGAACGACGGCGCCCGGAACTTGACCCGCCACGGCTTTGCCCCGCCGTCGGAGACCACGTAACAGCCGAGCTCGCCGCGAGGTGACTCGAGCGTGACGTAGGCCTCACCCTCAGGGACGCGGTAGCCCTCGGTGACGATCTTGAAGTGGTGGATGAGCGACTCCATCGAGGTGTGGAGCTCCTCGCGGGGCGGCAGTACGACCTTGCGATCGTCGGCGATCCACGGCTTGCCTTCCATCCGCTCGAGGCGATCGAGGCACTGCGCGATGATCTTGACCGACTCGCGCATCTCCTCCATGTGGACGCGGTACCGCGCGTACACGTCACCCTCGTAGTAGACGGGGACGCGGAAGTCGCAGTCGGCGTACGCGAGGTAGGGCTCGACGCGGCGCAGATCCCAGTCGACGCCGGACGCGCGGAGCGCCGGGCCCGACTGTCCGAGCGCGATCGCATCGTCGGCCGACAGCAGCCCGATCCCGACCGTCCGCTCGAGCCAGATCTTGTTCCGGTCGATCAGCCCTTCGTACTCGTCGACGCCCTTCGGCATCCACTCGACGAACTTGCGTGCCTCGGGGAAGAAGCCGGCCGGGATGTCCTCGGCAAGCCCACCCGTCTGGAAGTAGCGGGTGTGCATCCGTGTCCCGCAGACCATCTCGAACAGGTCGAGGATCGTCTCGCGGTCGCGGAAGCAGTACCAGAACATCGAGATCGCACCCAGCTCGAGAGCGGCCGTTCCAAGCCAGATCAGGTGGGAGTGGATGCGGTTCAGCTCACAGAGGCAGGTCCGCATCCAGATCGCCTTCTCCGGCGTCTCGAGCGCGAGGAGCTTCTCGATCGCGAGCACGAACACGAGCTCGTTGGCCTGGAAGGAGAGGTAGTCGATCCGCTCCGGATACGTGATCGCCTTCCACCAGCTCTTCTGCTCCATGCTCTTCTCGAAGCCCGTGTGGAGGTAGCCGATCACGGCCTCGAGCCCGACGACGTCCTCGCCGTAGAGGTCGACGATCAGCCGGAGCACACCGTGGGTGGACGGGTGGTTCGGCCCGAAGTTGACCTGCATGATGTCGCCGGTCGCGCGGAGCTCATCGGGGACGGTCAGCAGCGTCGGGACAGGCTTCGGGATCCGGGAGCCTTCGTAGATCGGTGCGCGCATGCGCTCGGGGGCGACGGCCATTACTCGGCCTCCGAGAAGCGCACCGGCTCGCCGCCGATCGGGTAGTCCTTGCGCAGCGGATGGCCTTCCCAGTCGTCCTCCATCAGGATGCGCTTGAGGTTCGGGTGGCCGTCGAACGGGATGCCCATCAGGTCGAACGCCTCGCGCTCGTGCCAGTCGGCCGTGGGCCAGATCTCGATCACGGTCGGGACGGGCTCGCCGTCGCCGACCCACACCTGAACGCGGACGCGGCGGGGCCGGTCGGAGACCGAGAGCAGGTGGTAGCTGACCGAGAAGCGCGCACGCTTCCCTCCAGGCAGCACCTGGAGTCCCTGGGTCATCGGTGCGTTGAGGTTCCGTCCGGCGACGATGCTGTGCGACCCGGTGCCGATGTAGCCCGAGACGCCCTTGGCACCCCAGCCCAGGTAGTCGGCCGCCGCGATGTCAGAGAGGAAGTTGAAGCCCTCGGCGTCGCGCAGGTGCAGGCAGGCCTCGGTCAGGCGAGCGGGATCAACGACGAGCGTGATCTCGCCGTGCTGCTCCTTGGTCTCGACGAGCCCTGGCACACCGGCGTAGCCCTCGGATGTCACTTGGCGACGCTCCGGCGTTCGTACGCGGGCGGGATTCCGGCCTGGACGCCCTCGTGGAGGCGGATGATCCCTTCCATCAGCTGCTCGGGGCGCGGCGGGCAGCCCGGGACGTAGATGTCGACAGGGACGATCTTGTCCACCGACTGCACGATCGCGTAGTTGTTGAACATCCCGCCGGAGCTCGCGCAGGCACCCATTGCGATCACCCACTTCGGCTCGAGCATCTGGTCGTAGATCTGCCGCAGCGGCGCAGCCATCTTGTGCGAGACGCGACCGGAGACGATCAGCAGGTCGGCCTGGCGCGGGGAGGAACGAAACGCCTCCATACCGAAGCGCGCGATGTCATAGCGCGAGCCGACGATCGCCATCATCTCCATGGCACAGCACGCGAGCCCGAAGGTGTCGGGCCACATCGACTTCGTCTGTGACCAGGCGACAGCCTTCTCGAGCGTCGTCAGCCCGACGTCCTTCTCCAGGTCGATGATCTCGTTCTCGAACTTGCCCGGGCCCTTCGTCGGCCAGAGCAGCCGCTCGGAGTGCATGCCAAGGTCGCGCAGGCGCTTCTCTACCGCCATTCGAGGGCTCCCTTCCGCCAGATATAGACGTAGGCCACGAGCAGGATCAGGAGGAAGACGGCGAACTCGACGAATCCGAACCACGCGAGCTGGTGCAGGATCACCGCGAGCGGGTACAGGAAGACGATTTCGATATCGAAGAGGATGAAGAGCATCGCGGTGAGGTAGAAGCTGACGGTGAAACGCTGCTTGGCCGGTGAGCCGAGCGAGACACCGGATTCGAACGGGATGGTCCGTGCGCGGACGGGCTTCTTCGGGCGCGTTGCGAACGCGAAGCTCGCAAACACCATCGTCGAGGGGACGGCGAGAGCGAAGAATCCGTAGATCGCGAACGGTAGCCAGTCGTTGAACAAGAGTCGTCTCCTGCGAGGCGGGTGCGGCTTCGGGACGCTACCACGGTGGCCGAGATCCCCTACCCGGGTGCTGTGGCTACACTTCTTACACCATGGCCACTATCGAGACGACCGAGACCACCGAGCTGGCGCTCACCGAGCGGGCAGCAGAGAAGGTCAAGGAGCTGATGGCGCAGGAGCCGGCCGGTGAGGCTGAGGTGCTCCGTGTCGCAATCAGGGGTGGTGGCTGCGGCGGGTTCGAGTACGCGCTCGGCTTCGACCGTGGTGCGGCCGACGGTGACAACGAGTCCGAGTTCCACGGCGTGAAGGTCGTCGTCGACGCCGCGAGTGCCCAGTATCTCGCCGGTGCCAGGGTCGACTTCGTCGAGTCGCTGCAGGAGTCCGGGTTCAAGATCGATAACCCGAACGCCTCGAGCTCGTGTGGCTGCGGCCACAGCTTCCAGGTCGAAGACGACGCCGACGGGCACAGCCACGGGCACGAGCATCACGCCGGCTGCAGTCACTGACGCCGCATCGCCTGACTCGTGAGTAGCGACCGTCCACTGCGCGTCGCCGTGGTTGGATCCGGCCCGGCCGGCTTCTATGCCGCCGCGCAGCTCCTTGCATCCGACGTGCCGGCTCGGGTCGACGTGATCGAGCGGCTGCCAACACCCTGGGGTCTTGTCCGCCTTGGTGTCGCGCCGGATCATCCCGAGATCAAGGCGGTCTCACGTGTCTTCGAGAAGACGGCACGCCAGGATGGCTTCCGCTTCTTCGGCAACGTTGGGGTCGGCACGGACGTCACCCACGACGAGCTTGCCGCCATCTACGACGCCGTGATCTACACCGTCGGCGCCCAGTCCGACCGGCGCATGGGGATTCCGGGGGAGGATCTCCCCGGCTCGTGGCCGGCGACGGCGTTTGTTGCCTGGTACAACGGCCACCCCGACTTCCAGGATCTCGACTTCGACCTCTCGCACGAGCGGGCGATCGTCGTTGGCAACGGCAACGTGGCGATGGACGTTGCGCGAATGCTCGCGCTCACGAAGGGCGAGCTTGACCCGACCGACACGACCGAGGCTGCGATTCGCGCCATCGTCGACTCGGGCATCAAGGAGGTTGTCATGCTCGGCCGCCGCGGCCCCGCCCAGGCGGCGTTCACAAACCCGGAGCTGAAGGAGCTCGGCGAGCTCCACGGCGCCGACGTGATCGTCGATCCCGCCGCCCTCGTCCTCGACGAGGCAAGCGAGGCGGCTCTTGCCGAGGAGCGGTCGACTGCCCGCCGCAACGTCGACCTGCTGCGCGAGTACTCGGTTCGGACCCCGGCCGGGAAGGTGCGCAAGGTCACGCTGCGTTTCTGCGTCTCACCGGTCGCGATCCTTGGCGACGGAAAGGTTGAGGCCGTCGAGGTCGTTCGCAACACGCTCGTTGCCGACGACGACGGCAAGCTCCGCGCCGTCGCGACCGACGAGACCGAGGTGCTTCCCGCCGGTCTGGTCCTTCGGAGCGTCGGCTACTGCGGAGTTCCCGTTCCCGGCGTTCCGTTCGACGAGCGTCGTGCTGTCATTCCGAACGCTGCCGGCCGCGTGCTCGGCGAGGACGGTCAGCCGATCCGCGGCCTCTACTGCGCCGGCTGGATCAAGCGCGGGCCGAGCGGTGTCATCGGGACAAACAAGAAGGACGCCACGGAGACGTGTGACCTGCTCCTCGAAGACGCACGCGCGGGTCTGCTGGATGCCGCCGACGGCGATCTCGAAGCCTTGCTGACCGACCGCGGCGTCGCGTTCGTTCCGTACGCCGGCTGGGAGGCGATCGACGCCCGCGAACGCGAACTCGGGGAGCCGCTCGGCAAGCCCCGGGTGAAGCTCGTCCGCTGGGACGACCTGCTCTCGGTCGCAGGCAGCTGAGCGCCCCCGGGTCGATCGAGGGGATCGACTCCGCATCTTTGCGGACACCACCCTCCGCGAAACTGCGGATGCCCGGGCTGCGGTGCCCGAACTAGACTCGCGGCCATGGCGCAGGAGCTCTGGGGCGGGGAGACCCGCAAGGCGATCGACAACTTTCCGGTCTCCGGGGAGCCGATCCCGATCCCTGTTGCCCGCTGGCTTGGCCGGATCAAGGCAGCCGCCGCTCGCGTGAACGCGGAGCTCGGGCTGCTCGACGCGGACAAGGCGGAACGGATCGCAGCCGCCGGCGACCGGATCGCAAACGGCGAGCTCGACGACCAGTTTCCGATCGACGTCTTCCAGACCGGCTCCGGGACGTCGTCGAACATGAACGCGAACGAGGTGATGGCCACGCTTGCGGGCGCTGACGTCCACGCGAACGACGACGTGAACATGGGCCAGTCCTCGAACGACGTCTTCCCCTCGGCCGTCCATCTCGCTGCGCTCGGAGAGATCGTCAACGACCTCGTCCCCGCCCTCGACCGGCTCGCCGCATCGCTTGGCGCGAAGGCCGTCGAGTTCGACGACGTCGTCAAGTCGGGCCGTACCCACTGGATGGACGCCGTCCCGGTCACGCTCGGTCAGGAGTTCTCCGGCTACGCGGCGCAGGTGCGGGAGGGCAAGGCGCGGATCGAGGGGACGCTCGGTCGCCTTGGCCAGATTCCCCTCGGCGGCACTGCCGTTGGTACCGGGCTGAACACCCATCCCGAGTTCGCAGCGCGGGTTCGCGCACGGCTTGCGCAGGAGACGGGCCTCACGATCAACCCGCCCGCCGACCCGTTCGAGAGCCAGGCGGCCCGCGACGGCCTCGTCGAGGCCTCAGGGGCGCTCAAGGTGCTCGCCGTCTCGCTGACGAAGATCGCGAACGACCTGCGCTACCTCGGCTCCGGCCCGCGCGCGGGACTCGCCGAGATCTTCCTGCCCGAGCTGCAGAAGGGCTCGTCGATCATGCCCGGCAAGGTCAACCCCGTCATTCCCGAGGTGGTCACGCAGGTCGCAGCGCAGGTGATCGGGAACGACACCGCGATCTCGATCGGCGGCATGCAGGGCCACTTCGAGCTCAACGTCTTCATCCCCCTAATGGCCCGTAACCTGCTCGACTCGATCGAGCTGCTCACCTCCTCGTCGAACCTCTTCGCCGAGAAGTGCATCGACGGGATCGAGGCAAATCGCGAGCGGGCCGAGCACTACGCCGAGCTGACGCTCTCCGCCGCAACCGCGCTCAACCCGTACATCGGCTACGACAAGGCCGCCGAGATCGTGAAGGCTGCCGCGGCGTCTGGCCAGTCGCTGCGCGAGGCCGCGCGCGAGGCCGGCGTCAGCGACGAGATCCTCGATGAGGCGCTCGACTACCGCAAGATGGCCAAGCCGCACGGCGGCTGAGCCAGGCTAGTACGCGACTGCGCCCTGACCTGTGGCGGCCGCGTGGCGCTGCTCGTCCGCGCGGTAGCTCGAGCGGACGAGAGGGCCCGCGAACACCGAGCCGAACCCGAGCGCCTCGCCCTGCTCGCGCAGCCAGGCGAACTCGTCCGGATGGACCCAGCGGTCGATCTTGGCGTGCTTCGCGCTCGGCTGGAGGTACTGGCCGATGGTGACCACGTCGACGCCGTGGGCGCGGAGATCGCGCAGCGTCTCGACGACCTCGTCGTTTGTCTCGCCGAGCCCGACGATGATGCCGCTCTTCGTCATCAGGGGGTAGTCGGCGATCTCCTTGGCGCGCCGCAGGAGCGCGAGCGCGCCGTCATAGCTCGCCTTGCCGCCCCGCATCTTCGCGTGGAGGCGGCGCACGGTCTCGATATTGTGGTTGAAGACGTCCGGACCCGCTCCGAGCACGGTGTGGAGCGCCTGCTCCTCGACGCCGAGGAAGTCCGGCGTGAGCACCTCGATCGTCGCGTTCGGCAGCTTCGTCCGCAAGGCTCGGATCGTGGCGGCGTAGTGGCCTGCGCCCCGGTCGGGAACGTCGTCGCGGTCGACCGAGGTGACGACGACGTGCTCGAGCCCCATCTGGGCGGCGGTCTGAGCGACGCGAAGCGGCTCGAGAGGATCGACGGGCTCCGACGGCTGTCCCGAGTTGACGTAGCAGTAGCGGCAGGCGCGGGTGCACGTCTCGCCGAGAATCTGGAAGGTCGCTGTGCCGCGCCCCCAGCACTCGGCGATGTTCGGGCAGCGGGCCTCCTCGCAGATCGTGTTGAGGCTCGCCCCGTGGATCAGCTTCTTCACGTCGAAGTAGCGCGTGTTCGCGCTCGGCGCGCGAACCTTCATCCACTCGGGCCGGCGCGGCCTTTCGGCGACGGGAAGCGACTCCTGCATCCTGCCCAGTGTAGAGCCGCTGATCCCCGTCGCGGGCGCTCGCCGGTACGCTCGCACCAGCCGGTGCGATGACGACGCTGTCCCCCATCACCCGACTGTTCGGCCACCTCGACGCACGTTGGCGCGCAGTCGCGTCCACGGCCTTCCTCGCTCTCGGCGCCGTGGAGATCGGCGTCAACTACCTGCTCTCCGGCGCTGCCCAGGCGCTCTGGTTCGAGGTGATTGGCGTGTCGTCGGTTGCGGCCGTATGCGCTGCGCTCGCCTGGACGATCACCGTCGGCGCGACCGCCTGGCGCTTCCTCGGGTTCGGGCTTGCCCTCCAGATCGCCGGTGATATCGCCACGACGTACTACGAGGTACATCTCGGCCACGAGCCCCCGGTGCCAGCGGTCGTTGACGCGTTCTACCTCGGTGGGTACCCGTTCTACGCGATCGGCATCTTGCTGCTCCTGCGGGAGTTCGGCGGACAGGTGAGCCGGGCTGCCGTCCTCGACGCTCTGCTGGTGTTCGTGGCGGTCGGGACGCTCCAGTGGATCTTCGTCGTCCAGCGCTTCGTCCACGACCAGCTCCCGCTTGGACAGAAGCTCGTCGAGGTCGCCTACCCGTCAATGGACGTGCTCCTTCTCGTCGTCGTCGCGGAGCTCGTGATCGGCGCGACGCAGCGAACGGCGCCGTTCCGGCTCCTCGTCATCGCGGTCGGACTCCGCATCGCCGCTGACGAGGTCTTTCTACTCTCCTCCGGCTACAGCCCGGGTGGCGCGAGCGACGTGCTGTTCCTCTCGAGCTACGTCGTCTGGGGTGCGGCCGCGCTCCGTCTGGCTCCGGCCGACGCCGAGGCGCAGGAGCGTGAAGCGTTGCCTCGTCTGACGTGGACGGTGATCGCCTTCGCGCTGGTGTCGGTGCCGGTGTTCGTGGCCGTAGAGCGCGTGCGGGGCCACTCGGCGAACATCGTTCTCGGCGCCGTGGGCGTCGCGGTGATGGCCGCGATCGTCGTGCTCCGGCTTGGCGGCCTGCTCCGCGCCCTCGACAGTCAGAACCGGCAGCTGCGCGAGCTTGACCGCCTCAAGGACGAGTTCGTCGCGACGGTCTCGCACGAGCTCCGAACGCCCCTGACCTCGATCAGCGGGTACGTCCAGCTGCTTGACGACGAGCGGAGCGTACCGCTCACGCCGGAGCAGCGAAGCCACTTCCAGGTTGTGGCGCGCAACACCGAGCGGCTGCTGAACGTCGTCAACGACCTGCTGTTTGTCGCGGGCATGCAGAACGGCGGGCTGCAGCTGCGGATCGAGGATGTCGACCTCGCGAGGATCGCAGCGGAGGCGGTCGAGGCGAGCATGCCGGCGGCCGACGGCCACGCAGCGGTCGTCTGCGAGTCCGAAGGTGCCACCCGGGTCAGGGGCGATCGCATCCGCCTCGGCCAGATGATCGAGAACCTGGTCTCGAACGCGATCAAGTTCAGCCCGAGCGGCGGTCGCGTCGTCGTGCGCACGATCGGCACTCGCGGCGCCGTCCGTCTCGAGGTCATCGACTCGGGAATCGGGATCGCCGCGGACGAGCAGGGGTACCTCTTCGAACGGTTCTTCCGGGCACGGGCGGCCGTCTCGCAGGCGAGTCCCGGTACCGGGCTCGGTCTCTACATCACCAAGGCGATTGCGGAGGCTCATCACGGCCACATCGAGTTCGAGAGCGTCGAGGGTCGAGGGTCCGTCTTTCGCGTGAGCCTTCCCGCCGTGCCGCCCGCGGCGTAACGCCTAGGCGCGTGCCATGCGGGCGTGCCGCGGCTGCGCCCAGAGCCCGGCATCGTCCCCGGGAAGCTCGTCGAAGACGAGGTCGAAGACCTCGGCAAACGCATCGCTCGCCGCGCCCCGGACGTCGTCAACCGAGATCGGCCGGCCGATCTCACGCGCCATGGTGGTGAAGGACGCGTCTTCAAGCCCGCACGCGGTGATCCAGTCGGTGAACGGCGCAGGATCGAGGTCGACGTTGAGCGCGTACCCGTGTGTCGTCACCCAGCGCGAGATGTGGACTCCGATCGATGCGATCTTGCGCGGCGGCCGTTCGAGCCACATGCCCGTCAGTCCTTCGATCCTCGTCGCCTCGAGGTCAAACGCCGCGACCGTGCGAATCAGCGTCTCCTCGAGGTCGCGCAGGTACCGCCGAACGTCCTTGCCGTGTCGCTTCAGGTCGAGGAGCGGGTAGCAGACGAGCTGGCCGGGGCCATGAAACGTGGACTTCCCGCCGCGGTCGGTTTCAACCACAGCAACGGTCGTCCCCTCCGGGATATGCACCTCGTCCTCGTCGGTGCGCCGCCCGAGCGTGACGGTCGGGGGATGCTCGAGAAACAGCACCGTGTCGGGGATCGCTCCCTGGGTGACCGCCGCGGCGAGCGAGCGCTGGAGGTCCCAGGCCTCCTCGTAGTCGACGAGACCGAGATTGAGGAGGTAGGCGCCGCGGGCCATCTCTCGACTCTAGTTACGCCGCGGGGCCTGCCGTCTTCCAGGCCTGCTGGAGCGGCTCGCGGTAGAACGCGACGAAGACGGCTGCGAGGACGAGAAGCAGCAGCTCGTCGAAGGGGCCGGGTACCGGCAGAAGCCCGAGGCCGATCAGGCCGCGGAGGGGGCGCGGCAGCCGCTCGTCTCGTGCGAGCAGACGCACAGCACCGACGGTACGGCGAAGGAATCGTCGTGTGCGGCGCATGAGGCGCCTAGTAGTCCGCTTCGCCCCAGGTCTGCAGGCGCCCTGAGAGGTCGCGCAGGAACTGCGCGCCGTAGGCGCCGTCGACGAGGCGATGATCGTAGGTGAGTGTCAGGTTCATCATCGGGCGGATCGCGATGACGTCCTGGCCCAGGTCGTCCTGGACGACCCACGGGCGCTTGACGACTGCATATGTCCCGAGGATTCCTGTCTGGGGTCGGCTGATGATCGGCGTGCCCATGAACGTGCCGAAGCTTCCCGGGTTCGTGATCGTGAACGTGCCGCCCTGGACATCGTCGGGCAGCAGCTGCTTCGATCGGGCGCGGGCTGCGAGGTCGGCAATTCCACGAGCCATTCCGAGCAGGTTGAGGCTCTCTGCATTCTTCAGCACCGGAACGATCAGCCCCTTGCCATCCTCGAGCGAGACGGCGAAGCCGAGGTTGATCGAGCTCTTTGTCACGATCGACTCGCCCCGGATCTCGGCGTTGACCCAGGGCCAGTCCCGAAGGGTTGCCACGGCTGCGCGAGCGATGAACGCGAGGTAGGTGGGATTGACACCGTAGACCGTCTGGTGCTCGGCCTTGAGTCGCTCGCGAATCGAGACCACCTTCGACATGTCGACCTCGATCGCGCTCGTCACGTGCGCTGCGGTGTCGAGCGACCGCCGCATGTGCTCGGCGATCCCGCGCCGCATCGGGCTCAGTGGTTCGATGGTCTCGCCGGGCTCGAGCGCGGCGCCCTCTCGTGTGGCGGGCGCGGGCGGCGCGGGTGCGGCAGGTGTGACGGTCGCCGGTGCCGCCGGAGCGGTGACAGCGGCAACGGCTTCCACAGCAGCGGCAGGTGCCGCGGCGGGCTCTCCGGGTGCCCCGGTCTCGATGAAGGCGAGGATGTCCTGCTTCGTCACGCGGCCGCCCCGACCGGTACCGGCGAGCCGTGTCGGGTCGATCCCGTGCTCGGAGGAGATCCGTGCAACGACCGGAGAGACGAACGTGTGCTCGGCGTGGCCGTTGTTGGCCGGTGCGGGCGCGGCCTGCGCCGTGACGGTCGCCGCCGATGCGGGCGCCCTGCCGTCGGCGGCCGTGTCGATTCGGGCAAGCACCGTGCCGACGATGACCGTCTCGCCCTCCTGCACGAGGATCTCGGCGACGGTGCCGCTGCCGGGCGACGGCACCTCGGTGTCGACCTTGTCGGTCGAGATCTCGAGCAACGTCTCGTCTGCGGCGATCGGATCACCGACGTTCTTCGACCACTTCGTCACGGTTCCCTCGGAGACAGAGACGCCCATCTGGGGCATCACAACGTCGACGGTCGTCGGTACTGACATCAGTACGCAGCCAGATCGCGGAGTCCGCGAACGACGTCGGCCACCTGCGGGATGAACGCCGCTTCGAGAGCCGGGGAGAACGGAACAGGCGTGTCGGGTGCGGTGATCCGGCGGACGGGCGCGTCGAGATCCTCGAACGCGTGCTCGGCGATCGTCGCTGCGATCTCGGCACCGAAGCCGCCCGTGTGCGTGTCCTCGTGGAGGATCAGCGCCTTCGACGTCTTTCGCACGGACGCGAGCACCGCCTCGCGGTCCCACGGGAGAATCGTGCGGAGGTCGATGATCTCGACCGAGAGGTCGGCGACGGCCTCTGCGGCCTCCTCGGCGGTGTAGACCATGGCGCCCCACGTGATGACCGTCACGTCGGTTCCCTCCCGGTGGATCCGCGCCTTCCCGATCGGTGTCGTGTAGCGCTCGTCGGGCACCTCGCCCTTGATGCGGCGATAGAGGTGCTTGTGCTCGAAGAAGAGGACGGGGTTCGGATCCTCGATCGCCGCGATGATCAGGCCCTTGGCATCGGCGGGCGTCGAGGGGCAGACGCACTTCAGGCCCGGGATGTGAGCAAACGACGACTCGGGGTTCTGCGAGTGGAACGGTCCGCCCGAGAAGCCGCCGCCGGACGGAAGCCGCAGCGTGATCGGGACGGGCGTCCCGGCGCGCCAGTGCTGCTTCGCGGCCACGGTGACGAGGTGATCCCAGGCGCACGAGACGAAGTCCGAGAACTGCATCTCGGCTACCGGGCGTAGCCCCATCATCGCGGCGCCGGTCGCCCCGCCGACGATTGCGGTCTCCGAGAGTGGCGCGTCGATCACGCGCCACGGGCCGAACTCCTCCTGGAGCCCGACCGTGACCTTGAACGCACCGCCGTACACGCCGATGTCCTCGCCGATCAGAAACACGCGCTTGTCGTGGTGCATCTGCTGACGGAGACCGTCGCCGATCGCCTGCAGGTACGTCCTCTCACTGGTCGGTCCGAGTGTCATTTGTGGTGAGGGGTCTCGAGCTCCTCGGGCTCGGCGTAGACGCCCTCGAGGAGCGTTGTCGGGTCGGGTAGTGGCGAGGCCTCGGCGCGTTCGAGCGCGTCGTTCAGCACCTTCTTGACGTGGCTTGTGAGCTCGTCCTCCTCGTCGTCGGTGAGGTGGACGTGGTCGCGCAGCCAGGTGTGGAAGCGCTCGATCGGGTCGCGGTGAGCCCACTCCTCGAACAGCTCCTTCGGAACGTAGAAGGCGTCGTCGTGGACGGCGTGGCCCTCCATCCGCAGGGTCAGGCACTCGATCAGCGTCGGCCCGCCGCCGTTGCGAGCCTTCTCGATCGCCGCCTTGGCCTCCCGGTAGACGGCGAGCGTGTCGGTGCCATCGACGACGACGCCTTCAAAGCCATAGGCGGCGGCGCGGTCGGCGAGGTGTTCGACCGCGTACTCGAGATGGGTTGGGGTGGAGTACGCCCACTGGTTGTTGTCGCAGACGAAGACCACGGGAAGGTGACGGACGCCGGCCAGGTTCATCCCCTCGTGGGTGTCGCCGCGCGCGGAGGAGCCTTCGCCAAACCAGGCGACCGCAACGCGGCGCTCCTCCTTGATGCGGAATGCGAGCGCGCAGCCGACGGCGACGGGGAGCATGGCGGGAAGGTGGGAGACCATGGCGATGAGCCCGAGGCGGTCATCGGCCATGTGGACGTTGCCGTCGCGGCCCTTCGCGGGGCCGTCGAGGCGACCCATGTAGTTGGAGAAGATCCGCCATGGCTCGACGCCGCGGGTGAGGTGGACGCCGATGTTCCGGTGCAGCGGTGTGCCGACGTCGTCGGGTCCCATCGCGGTCGCGATCGCGACCGATGCTCCCTCGTTGCCGCGGCCGGTGTAGAACGAGCCCGGGATCTTCCCCTGCCGGTAGAGGATGTGGCCCCGCTCTTCGAGGCCCCGCGTCAGCAGCAGGTTGCGGTAGATCCCCAGCAGATCCTCACGATCGAGGCCCCATTCGTGAACCTCTTGCAGGGAGCCGCTTGGCTCGGCAACACGCGTGGTGGCCATCGCCATCGGACTCTACTGCGCCGGCGAAACCTGCCGCGTCCGTCCGCCGGGCCGGGCTATCGTCCTGCTGTGGGAAAAGCTGCCGACTGGCTTCGTGAGGAGCGCCGGAAAGTCCTCGGCGACTGGACCGCGCTCTGCCTGCGCTGCGGCGCAGCCCGGCGCTGGTTCGAGGAGTTCGAGGCGGAGATTCCGTCCGAGTGCCCCGCCTGCGGGGGCGAGATGATCCATCGCTGCCCGTCGTGCAAGGCGCCGTTCTCGTCGACCTTCGCGGTCGACTGCGAGCAGTGCGGGGCGAGACTGCGCGACCCGGAGCTCTTCGGAACGCTGATCCGGCGAGCGCCGCGTCCGACGTGAGCCGGGCCGCGACCTCAGGCGTTCGCTGCGGGCCTGATCGCGGAGAAGCGAATCACCGTGACCGTGTCGTCCGCCGTCACGTCGCGGTTGTAGAGCTGGCTCAGGAAGTGCGCCATCTCCTCGGTGCGCCGAACCTCGGGGTTGTCGTGCTCGATCTCCCGCGGTGAGAGCTCACCGAGGCGCTTCACCTCAACCTTGTCGATCACCGCGTCGAAGACATGCACGCGAGGGCCGAACCGGTTTCCGCAGAGCACCGAGACGATCATCCCCTTCTCGTACTTGCGGGACTTGTCCCCCAGCCGGATCGTCGCGGTCTTGCGATGCGAGCGGAGCTGGGCCTCGACGACCGGCGAGTAGAAGTTGAGCGCGAACGCAGGCACCGCCGGCGATCATACGCCGTCACGACCTGCGAGAAACGCCAGTGCTCTCTCGGCGACCTCGCGCTCGCCGGCGTAGGCAAGTGTCGCTGGCGCCTCGTCGAGTGGAAGCCACGCCGTCGCATCCACCTCGTGGCGAAACTCGTCGGTGATGTCGCCGATCTCGCCGGAGTCATAGAGCAGCAGGAAGAACTCGACGCGCTTGCTGACGGGCCGCGACCGCGTGGCGAAGCCGTACTCGATGTGCCCGAGCTCGGCCAGGAGTCGACCGTGGAGGCCGGTCTCCTCAACAACCTCCCGGAGGGCCGCGTCCGTCGGTGACTCTCCCTCGTCGATCCGACCCTTCGGGAGCGCCCATGTGCCGATCGTCCGGCCACCCGGCCTGATCGCAGCGAACTCCCAGCGGCCGCCGTGATGACGTGCGAGCACTGCGCCCGCCGAGTGGTCACGCCTCACAGGAGAATCTTAGCGCCTTCGACTGAGATTTCGACGCCAAGGCTCGCCGGGACCGCTATGCTCGTCCGGCTGGCACTCACCACGTGCGAGTGCCGATGACTGTCACGAACCTGTCACAAGCGCAACGGAAGCGGAGGTTTCACGAATGAACTTGCAGCCGCTGGGCGATCGTCTGATCGTCGAGCCCCTCGAGGAAGAGACGACCACGATCGGTGGAATTGTCCTTCCCGACACCGCAGTTGAGAAGCCGCAGCGCGGCAGCGTCATCGCTGTCGGCCCCGGCCCCCGCAACACCGACACGGGCGAGCACATCGCCATGGATGTCGCAGCGGGTGACGTTGTCGTCTTCTCCAAGTACGGCGGCACGGAGATCCGAATCGAAGGCACCGACTACCTGATCCTGCGCGAGAGCGACGTTCTGGCCAAGGTCGCTGCCAAGGCAAAGACCAAGGCCTAGGAAGAGAGAGGAACAAGAGAACATGGCTCACAAGGAACTGAAGTTCGGCGAGGAAGCCCGCCGCTCGCTCCAGCGCGGCGTCGATATCCTGGCCGATGCCGTCAAGGTCACCCTCGGCCCGAAGGGTCGCTACGTGGTGCTCGACAAGAAGTACGGCGCGCCGACGATCACGAACGACGGCGTGACGATCGCCCGTGAGATCGAGGTCGAGGACGTCTTCGAGAACCAGGGCGCACAGCTCGTCCGTGAGGTCGCGACCGCGACCAACGACGTCGCCGGCGACGGCACGACCACCGCGACCGTCCTCGCCCAGGCGATCGTTCGCGAAGGACTCAAGAACGTCTCGGCCGGTGCGAACCCGATGGGTCTCAAGCGCGGTATCGAGAAGGCCGTCGAGGCCGTCGTCAAGAACCTGATCGAACAGTCGACCGAGGTCTCGGGCAAGGAAGACATCGCCCGGGTCGCCACCATCTCCTCGCGTGAGCGTGAGATCGGCGATGTGATCGCGGACGCGATCGAGAAGGTCGGCAAGGACGGCGTCGTGAACGTCGAGGAGGGCCAGACCTTCGGCCTCGAGCTCGAGTTCACCGAGGGCATGCAGTTCGACAAGGGCTACCTCTCGCCGTACATGGTCAACGACTCCGAGCGGATGGAAGCGGTTCTCAACGACCCGTACATCCTGATCGCGAATCAGAAGATCGGCGGCATCAAGGATCTCCTGCCGCTGCTCGAGCAGGTCATCCAGGCCGGCAAGCCGCTCCTGATCGTCGCCGAGGATGTCGAGGGTGAGTCGCTCGCGACCATCGTCGTCAACAAGCTCCGCGGCACGTTCCAGGCCGTCGCCGTCAAGGCGCCGGGCTTCGGCGATCGCCGCAAGCGGATGCTCGAGGACATCGCGATCCTCTCCGGTGGCGAAGTGATCACCGAGGAGATGGGTCTCAAGCTCGAGAACACGAAGCTCGCCCAGCTCGGCCGGGCCCGCAAGGTCGTCGTCGACAAGGACTCGACCACGATCATCGACGGTGCCGGCGATGCGGACACGATCAAGGCTCGCATCAAGCAGATCAAGGGTGAGGTCGAGACGACCGACTCCGACTTCGACCGCGAGAAGCTCCAGGAGCGCCTCGCCAAGCTGTCGGGCGGTGTTGCAGTCGTCAAGGTCGGCGCTGCGACCGAGACCGAGATGAAGGAGAAGAAGCATCGTGTCGAGGACGCCCTCCAGGCGACTCGCGCGGCGCTCGAGGAAGGCATCGTCCCCGGCGGCGGCGTCGCGCTGCTGAACGCGGCCGACAAGGTCCGCGGTCTGATCGACACCCTCGAGGGTGACGAGAAGACGGGTGCAGCGATCATCCTTCGCTCGCTCGAGGAGCCGCTTCGGCAGCTCTCGGCGAACGCGGGCCTCGAAGGCTCGGTCGTCATCCAGTCCGTCCGCTCGGCGAAGCCGGGTCAGGGTCTGAACGTCGACACGGGCGAGATGGAGGACCTGGTCAAGGCCGGCATCATCGACCCGACCATGGTCACTCGCTCGGCGCTGCAGAACGCCGCGTCGATCGCGAAGAACATCCTCACCACCGAGGCGATCGTTGCCGAGGCGCCGGAGAAGAACGGCGGCGGTGGCGGCGGTATGCCCGATATGGGCGGAATGATGTAGTTCGCTTCGGGGGAGCACGTCTTCCCCGGTGAGCTGTTTCAGCGAGGGCGCCGGCTTCAAGCCGGCGCCCTCGCTCCTTAAAGGCGAAAGGCCGGCGGGCGACCAGCCTTTCAGATCACACGAGGGTGGATACTGTGCGTCACACCTCTCATCGGCGACTGCACGAGGGCGATAGATCCCTCGGTCGAGTCAGCCGCTAGAAGGCGTAGCGCTCTTCCCTGAACGGGTCGGCGTCGTTGTTGTAGCCGTAGCGCTCCCAGAAGCCGTGTCGGTCGGTCGAGGTCAGCTCGATGCCCGTCAGCCACTTGGCGCTCTTCCAGAAGTACTTGCCCGGAACGATCAGGCGAAGCGGGTACCCGTGATCCGGCGTCAGCTCGTCGCCGTCGGCGTGGGTTGCAAGCAGAGCGTCGTCGTCCTCGACGAACGAGATCGGGACATTTGCTGTGAAGTCGTTCGCCGCGTGAGCGATCGCGAACCTCGCCGTGGGCCTCGGATGGCAGAGCACGGCGAGCTCGCGCCAGTGGACGCCCGTGAAGCGCGCGTCGAACCGGCTCCAGCGCGTGACACAGTGGATGTCCTGGACGTTGTCTGTTCGCGCAAGGGTGCTGAACTCAGCCCACGTCAGCTCGAGCGGCTGGTCGACCTCTCCGAAGACGCGGAACCGCCAGGTGCTCAGGTCGATCGTGGGCACTCCGCCGGCGTGCAGGACAGGCCACTTTTCGGTCAGGTACTGCCCGGGTGGCAGGCGTGCCGCGTCGTATCCCGCGTCGCGCACCTTGTCTTCCGCCTTGGCCCGGAACACCCGACCTACACTAGCCCGGTGACCGAGGCAGCGACAAGGGCGTTCATCCGACCCCGGGCGTACGTCCGGGTCAAGGGTCCTGACGCCGCCGACCTGCTGCAGCGGATCGTCTCGAACGATGTTCTGGCGGGGGAGTCATGTGAGGCGTTGATCCTCACGCCGAAGGGGCGGGTGATAGCGCCGCTCCTGGTGTGGCACCGTGGCGAGAACGACTTTCTCCTCCTCACCGAGCCTGAGCTCGGTGAGCCGGTTCGCGTCCATCTGACCCGGATGCGGTTCGCGTCAAGGTGCGAGATCGAGGTCGAGGAGCATGTCTCCGCGATCGTCTTCGGCGAGGCCGAAGGGATCCCGACCCGCGACTACGGCGAGCCGGCAGTCGAGGTGCTCGATCCTGCAGTGCTGCCCGATCCGCTGGACGACTCGATCGAGCGTCTCCGGATCCTCGCGCGCACGCCACGCTGGGGCCGTGAGATCGACGACGGCATCCTGCCGGCGGAGGCCGGCCTCGACACGCGCGCGATCTCGTTCACGAAAGGCTGCTACCCGGGCCAGGAGCCGCTTGCGCGGCTCCACAACCGCGGTCACGTCAATCGAACGCTGCGAGTCGTCGAGTTCGCAAACGACATCAGGGCCCACCAGGCGGATGAGGTTCGTCACGACGGCGTGTCGGTCGGGCGCGTCACGAGCGCCGTTCCCGGACTCGCCCTGGCCTACGTTCGCGTCGAGGTTCCGGTGGGTGCCGTCCTCGAGGTTGCCGGGCACCCGGCGCGTCTGCGCTCGTCGAGCTAGTCGATCGGTACGTCGACCATGCGCCGCCGGTTCGGCGCCGCCGCGATGTACCCGGCGATGGCGATCAGCACGATCACGCCAAGCGTCCCGAGGGCGTACGCCTCGAACTTCAGCTGCGAGACGCCCCAGCGGTCCTTGAACGACCCGTACTCGACCCCGATCAGACGCTCCAGGGTCGAGGGGAAGACGGCGGCCCACGACCCGAGCACGATGAAGAGCGTCACGAAGATCGTGCCGATCCAGATGCCCACCTTCCCGAACGGGAACGCGTAGGGGCGATGCACGTCGGCGTGGGTGTAACGGAGTTTCAGGATCGCCGGGAAGACCAGGATGTACGAGATGAGCGTTGTCGACAGCGCGATGTCGAGGACGACGCCAAACGTGCTGTCAGCGCCGCCGTTGAAGAACTCGAGGGCGACGGTGCAGAAGGCCGTCGCGACGACTCCGGACATGACGTTGACCCGAACCGGCGTGCCGAGCTTGCGGTTGAAGACACCGAACCAGCTCCAGAACGCGCCGTCGAGCGCGGCGACTGCCTGGACACGGTCGGAGCCGATCATCCAGACCGCTCCCGAGGTGAGCAGGCTGCCGATGAACCCGATCGTCATCACGATCAGCAGCGGGTGTGCAGCGCCGCCGTAGACGGTGAAGACCTCGGTGACTGCCTCGATGAAGCCGCCGATTCCGGTCACCTTGTCGAGCGGTAGGACGAGCAGGATCCCGAGCACCGGGAAGATGTAGCTGATCATTCCCAGCATGGCTGCCTGGAAGACCGAGACGGGAACGTCACGGTGGGGGTTCTCCATCTCCTCGGCCGCCCCGTTCTGCAGCTCGAAGCCGACGTAGTTGAAGAGCAGCACCGGGACGAGCGCGATGAAGACCCCGCGGGTCGGAGCCGAGTCGTGCCCGGAGAAGCCGTGGAAGCCGTGCCTGGCGCCGTAGATGACGACGGTCACCGAGAAGCAGCCGAGTGTCAGGAACCGCAGCGCAGCGCCGAGGTTCGGGATCCACTTGCCGTAGCGCAGCGACGCGATCGCGACGCCGATCGAGATCCAGATGAAGGCAAGCTTGAACGTGTAGTCCCCGAACGTCCCCTCGCCGATTCCGGAGACGTTCTTCCGCCACGCCTCGGTTGAGAGGAACGCGAGCGACCCACCGACCCAGAGCGGATTCGAGATCCAGTAGAAGACGGCGCCGATGCCGCCCGCGAGGCGGCCCCAGGCGAGCTTCATCCACTCGTAGGGCCCACCCTCCTCGGCGAAGGTCGAGCCGGCCTCGGCCATGAGCAGCGCGTACGGGAGCACAAACACGACGCCGAGGACGACCAGCCAGAGGAACCCCTGGGGGCCGTACGATGCGACGGTTCCGAGCGTGTCGAGGCCGACGAAGGCGCAGACCGTGAACAGCACCATGTCGAATCGCCGAAGCGACTTGACGAGCTTGCTCTTCTCTTCGAGAGCAAACGCTGTCGTCTGCTCGAGGTGCACCGGCTCGGTCGTCACGTCCATGTTCCCCCCTGTCGAATCACCCATCGGGTGGTGGCGCCCTGCGGCGCGAAGATACGCGCGCACATGTTCCTGCGCAACTGGGAGTCGACCGGTCTCGTCCCGGGTCGGTGCCACGGCTACACTGATTCGCCCCGCGCCCGTAGCTCAGGGGATAGAGCGCTGCCCTGCGGAGGCAGAGGCCGCAAGTTCGAATCTTGCCGGGCGCATGTTCAACCAGTCGATGATCGGGTCACCGCCTGGAGTGAGGCGGGCCCGCAGCCTGGTGTGACGTAGACGTCTGCGACGCGTTCGGTCGGGCCGAGCTGCCGCAGCTGGCTTACCGTTGGGTACACGAACGAGAGCGCGTCGAGGGAGTACGGGCGGATCGCGGGCATCGTCGCCGCGCTGACGATCTTGTCGACCCCCATCCGGTCAGCGAGGCCCCGTAGCTCGGTCATCGACGGCGGCGGGATCGCATCGAAGTTGTAGTGCAGGTTCTCGACCACGGGGTCGGCGATGAAGCGCCCCTCAACCGAGGGCGGGCCGAGGGCGCCCTCGGCGATGTTGAACCTGAAGCCGCTCTCGGCCTGCCAGATGAGCGAGTCGCCCCAGCGACCGAAGGGGAAGACGAGGAGCGTGGCGCCCTTCGGAATGCAGGCCCGCGCGTCCCCATGCTGGAAGAACGGGAGCTGTGGGGGCGTCTGCACGAACGCGCCGGTCCAGAACGGCGGTGCGATCGCGGCGACGGCGATGACCGGGAGCACGTAGGGCCGCGCGAAGACCCTTCCCCGGGCGGCGGCGATCCAGAACGCGGCGAGCGCTGCGAGGGCGAGCGTGGCGTAGCCCGCGAGCCGCGACGGGAGGATGTTGTCCAGCCCCGGCAGCTCGTAGAGCCAAGACGACGGGAGCCTCATCACGTGACGGCCGTTGACGTAGAGGTCGGTGCCAAGCGAGAGGAAGGTTGCGACGCCGAACGTCGCGAGGATGAGCCCGGCTCCACGCGGCCACGGGCGTCGCAGCAGCAGGAGCACGACCGTCAGGAGGGTCGGGATGCCGACGTAGGAGTCACGCTCCGTGGTGTTGCCGGGAAAGTGCGAGGTGACCGACGCGAAGGTCTGCCCACCCCAGCCGGTGACGGTGGTCGGAACGATCAGGTTGAGCAGATCCGCGCTGAAGCTCCCCGGATGGGCGAGTGAGACCGGGCCGCTTGAGAGGAGCGCGTAGTAGACGAGCGGGGACGTGACGGCGGCCGCGATGCTGTACGCGGCGAGGACCGGCATGACTGCCGGGCGCAGCGCCGCGCGGACGCTTCGACGGGCGAGCGCTGCGAGGGCGAGCGTCGAGCCGAAGACGAGGGTGGCCGTGACGGCGACCTCGGTCGAGATCGATGCCTGGAACGCGAGCAGGGCGCCGAGCCGCCAGGTGAGGCCACGACCCCCAAGCTCGCCGCGGACGAACCGGAGACCGGCGAGCAGGATCAGCGGCATGCAGAAGGCAGCCGAGAGGTGGAGGTGGCCGGCGTACTCGTTGGCGAGCATGAAGCTCGAGAAGCCGTAGAGGTAGCCGCCGACGATCGCACCCCACGACGAACGGGTGAGGGCGCGAAGGAGCAGGAAGGCCGTCCAGGCTGAGAGTGCCGGTGCGAGGAGCGCGGCAACGTTGTAGGCCACAAGCGGCCCGAAGAGCAGCGTGATCGGGGAGAGCGCGATCGCGAGCCCGGGAACGGAGGTCACCCAGGCGAGGTTCACCCCGACCGGTGAGTAGACCGCGTGAGAGTAGAACGGGTTGATCCCGCTCAGGATCGCATGTGGCCACCACCCAAGCGACCAGACGAAGATCGCCGGATCGTCCCAGCCAGGCGTCCCCACGAGTCGCGTTCCCGGATGCGGAAGGAGACGCCAGCCGAAGTACCCGGATGAGACCGCCAGATAGCCAGCAAGCACCGCCGTCGTCTTCAGTCTCGCCCCTCGCACGTCGGGCCGAACGTACAAGAATTTCCGGTGCTATCGCGACGCCCTGCATCTGGCTCCGCCACCGATCGGGCATGCTCCGGTGGTGCCGATCTACCTGACCGAAGGCGACGTGAGCTCGCTCCTGACGACCGCCGATGCTGTGACTGCTGTCGAGGAGTCGTTCCGGCGCCTCGCCCGCGGCGACGTCGACAACCGACCCCGGGAGCGGTTGGCCCTCCCGGACGGCGTGTTCGCCGTGATGGCGTGTGTCGATACGGAGCTTGGCTTCGCGGGTCTGAAGTCGTACGCC
This sequence comes from Actinomycetes bacterium, assembly GCA_037142875.1. Lineage (GTDB taxonomy): Bacteria > Actinomycetota > Thermoleophilia > Gaiellales > Gaiellaceae > PALSA-600. Next base: position 443,056 of record JBAWZV010000001.1, read on the forward strand.
TGGCTCGGCGGCGGAACCCCGTTTGTCGTCCTGCTCTTCTCGATCGAGCACGCGCGGCTCGAGGCAGTGATCGAGGCCGATCGGCTCGGGCAGATGAGGACCGGTGCAGCCTCGGGCGTCGCGGCGAAGTACCTCGCCCGGGAAGACGCTCGGAGTCTCGGCGTGATCGGCTGCGGGTGGCAGGCGGCGTCCCAGATCGCATCGATTCGCGCCGCTCTCCCCGCGATCGAGGAGGTCGTCGTCTACTGCCGGAACGCGGCGGTGCTGGAGGAGTTCTGCGCCACCCACGGCTGCGAGCCCGCCGAGTCGCACCGTGACGCAGCGGCACATGACATCGTCGTCACCGTCACGACGTCGAAGGATCCGGTACTCAGAGGCGAGTGGCTCTCCGAAGGCGCGCTCGTGTGCGCGGTCGGAGCGAACGAGCCCTCCCGACGGGAGCTCGACAACGCGGTCCTCGAACGTGCCGCGTTCGTCTGCTGCGACTCACGGGAGCAGTCCCGGATCGAGTCGGGCGATCTGATCGAGCCGGTTCTGCGCGGCGTGCTCGACTGGCTCGAGGTTCACGAGTTGCAGGAGGTCGTCTCCGGTGAGGTTCAGGGCCGCGCCGCACCCGAGGACATCGTGCTGTTCAAGTCGAACGGCCTTGCTGCCTGGGATCTTGCCGTGGCGGCACGGGTGGTCGAGCTCGCCCGCGCAGCGGGTGTCGGGCGCGAGCTCTAGCTCGACGCGCCGTGGTGCGCGGCAATCACGTCGTCGCCGACGGCGTGGATCACTTCGGGGCGATCGAGGATCTGCGCGACCTGCTCGGCCGAGACCCGGTTCGTGACGTAGTCGTCCTGAAGGATCTCGGTGAGCGTCCGCCCCTGATGATGCTCGCGGATGACGTGCTCGGCCACGACGTCCTCTGCGCCGGGGCGCTTGGTGAGGAACGAGAAGAGATTGCCGAAGAAGCTCGCCATCGCTGCGGATTCTACTGCGAAGTGCGCGGAGGTCGCCTCGGGGAACGTGCGGAGCCGCCCGTGCCGGTGTCCGCACGGTCGCCGGGCTCCACCGGCCACTCGAGGTTCGCGTCGGGAATCGGGTCACCGTGGGGGTCGTGCGTCGGGAAGCCGAGTGCCCGGTCGATCCGCTCCTCCAGCTCCTCGGAGATGACGTGCTCGAGCCGGTCGGCCTCGTCGTGGACGTCCTTCAGGTCGAGTCCGAGGGTGCGCGCGAGGTAGAGCTCGAGCAGCCGGTGATGGCGGATCACCTCGAGCGCGATCCGTTCGCCCGCCACAGTCAGCCGGGCACCGCGGTAGGGCGCGTGCTCGAGGAGGCCGATCGCGTCGAGCTTCTTGACCATGGCCGAGGCGGAGGCGGCCGAGACGCCCTGGTCGCGGGCGATTGCCGTGATCGTCACCCGGTCCCCGCCGTACTGGAGCTTGTAGATGCCCTTGAGGTAATCCTGGATGGCGACGGAGATCCCCGGCTTCGTCATCGCTGCGAGAGTAACGAGGTTGGTAGCTTGGCGCGATGCGCATTCGGGTCGGACACAGTGCGGACCCCGACGACGCGTTCATGTTCTGGGCGCTCGAGGCGGGAGTCGTCGACACGCGGGGGCTCGAGTTCGAGCAGGTTGTCTCCGACATCGAGACGCTCAACCAGTGGGCTCTCGAGGGCAAGCTGGAGGTCACGGCGATCTCGATGGGGGCCTACCCGGCGGTCGCCGACCGCTACCTCCTGCTGCCGCACGGAGCGTCGATGGGGTTCGGCTACGGGCCGATCGTCGTCACGCGGGAGCCGGTCGGGATCGAGGCGCTTGGTGACCTCGAGATCGTCATCCCCGGTCGCCTGACCACGGCCTACCTGGCGCTGCGTCTCGCGCTCGGCCAGGAGACGCCCGTGCGGGAGCTGCCCTTCGACGAGATCCTCGACGAGGTCGCTTCGGGCCGCGCCGACGCTGGTCTCCTGATCCACGAGGGCCAGCTCACCTATGCCGCCTCGGGACTGCATCGCGCTCTCGACCTCGGCGTCTGGTGGCAGCAGGAGACAGGTCTGCCGCTTCCGCTCGGGGTGAACACTGCGCGGCGCGACCTCGGTGAGCGGCTCGGCGACGTCTCTGCGGTTCTCGGTGAGGCGATCCGGGCCGGCCTCGAACGGCGTGACGAGGCGCTCGCGTACGCCGAGGGCTTCGGGCGCGGCATCGACCGGGAGACGGCCGACCGGTTCGTCGCGATGTACGTGAACGAGCTGACCGTCGACTACGGCGACACCGGGCGCCGCGCGGTCGACGAACTCCTCCGCCGGTCGGGCTCTGCTGTTCTCGCCGAGTACGCCGGCTGACCCGCCTGTCGTGCAGGAGATGCCACGGTGAGCACGGTCGTCTCGCGCCTAGAGGAGCTCTACGCGATCGGCGCAACGCGGATCGGCTACTCGGTCGAGGAGGACGCCGCCCACGAGCTCGCAGCTGGCTGGATGCGCGCGGCCGGACTGGAGGTCAGCGTCGATGCAGCAGGCAACACCTACGGCACGCGCGGTGATGGACGGATCTGGACAGGCTCGCACCTCGACAGCGTTCCGGGCGGCGGCCGGTTCGACGGCGCACTCGGTGTCGTCGCCGGCATCGAAGCGGCGCTGCGCAGCGATGTCCCGCTGACGGTCGTTGCCTTTCGCGACGAGGAGCGTGGCTGTGCCGGAAGCCGAGCCTGCGTCGCGGCCGGAACGCTTCCGGCCGCGTTCGTCGAGCTTCACATCGAGCAAGGACCCGTGCTCGATCGGCTGGACGTGCCGCTCGGGATCGTCACGGCCATCGCGGGCCAGGCGCGCGGGGAGGTCGTCTTCGCCGGACGCGCCGACCACGCCGGCACGACGCCCATGGATGCCCGTGACGATGCGCTCGCGAAGGCGGCAGCCTTCGTCCTCCACGTCCAGGCGTCAGCCGGCCCCTACACGGTTGCCACCGTTGGGCAGCTCGAGGTCGAGCCGGGAGCGGGCAACGTCGTCCCCGGCCGCGCCGTGGCGACGGTCGAGGCGCGAGCGGCCCGTCTCGACGACCTCGATGATCTCATCCAGACGATCGGGTTCACCCCGCACTACCGAACCGTTCCGGTCGCGATGGGGGGCGAGCCATTCACTGCGCTGCGAGCCGAGCTCCCGGGCGTGCCCGAGCTCGTCTCCGGGGCCGGCCACGATGCAGGGATCCTCGCTGCCGCAGGCGTCCCCACCGCGATGCTCTTCGTGCGTAGCCGAAACGGTGGCATCAGCCACTCACGCGACGAACTGTCGAGCGCCGAGGACATCGAACTCGCCGTCGCCGCTCTCGCAAGGACGCTGGCTAGGATCGCGCGATGACGATCCGCCGAGAGGTGATGACCTGGCATGACCTCGGGACAGGGTCACGCGATCTCGCCGCGCAGGTCGTTCGCGACGGCTACCGGCCGGACATCATCCTCGCGCTCGCCCGCGGCGGCCTCCCGCTTGCCGGCGCGCTCTCCTACGCACTCGACGTCAAGAACACGTTCACGATGAACGTCGAGTTCTATACCGGGATCGACCAGCGACTTGAGATGCCCATGATCCTGCCGCCGGTCCCCGACCTGATCGACTTCGCCGAGACCCGGGTGCTGGTCGCAGACGACGTTGCCGACACCGGCATGACCCTCGAGCACATCAAGGCGTTTCTCGGTGGGCGGGTCGCCGAGGTGCGACACGCCGTGCTCTACGAGAAGCCGCGCTCGGTCGTGAAGTGCGAGTACGTCTGGCGCCGGACAGACGACTGGATCGTCTTCCCGTGGAGCGCCGACGACCCCGTGACCGACGAGTCGCTGGCCGCGAACTGACCACCTGGTCGGGGAGCGAGCTATCTCGTATAGTCGGGATCGCCCACGGCAGCCCCGCACGTTCGACGAGAGGAGCATTTTGACCAAGAGGAAATTTGCGCTCGCAGCGCTCCTGCTGACCACGATGGCGACGGTGGTTTCGCTCGTCGTCACGGCCACAGGTTCTGCGAATCACAGCAGCACGTTCAAGGCCGCATGGATCTACGTCGGCCCGCACAACGACGGCGGCTGGTCGCAGGCGCACGACGCCGGCCGGCTCTACGTCCAGAAGCAGCTCGGCTCCAAGGTCGTCACGACCTACAAGGAGAGCGTCCCGGAAGGGCCGCAGGTCACCCAGGTGATCGAGAGCCTGATCAAGGACGGCAACTCGATCATCTTCGCCACGTCGTTCGGATACCAGGATCAGATGGTCGCCGAGGCGGCCAAGCACCCGGACGTGAAGTTCGAGATGGCGACGGGCTACAAGACGTCGAAGAACATGGCCGTGTACTACGGCGCCGGTGAGGACGGGATCTACCTGTCCGGCATGGCGGCAGGAGCAGCCAGCAAGAACGGCGTCGTCGGTTACGTCGTCCCGTTCGCGATTCCGGAGGTGATCCGGCACGCGAACGCGTTTGCCCTCGGCGTTCAGGCCACCCATCCGGGTGCGACCGTGAAGGTCGTCTGGACGAACTCGTGGTTCTCTCCCGCGACCGAGAAGAAGGCGGCAGAGAGCCTCAAGGCTGCCGGCGCCGACGTCATCGGTCAGAACGTCGACAGCCCCGCTGCCGGCCAGTACGCCGAGAGCGCGAGCCTTCCGTGGGTCGGATACGACTCGAACTCGCAGAAGTTCGCACCGAAGCAGTGGCTGACCGCTGCGACGTACAACTGGGGCCCGTACTACCTCTCCCGCGTGAAGGCGACGATGGCGGGCACCTGGAAGACCGGCTCGTACTACGGATCGCTGCAGGACGGCTTCGTCCAGCTTGCCCCGTTCGGCCCGTCTGTGAGCTCCTCGACGAAGGCGGCGATCGCTGCGAAGCTGGCGGCGCTCAAGAGCGGCAAGTTCTTCGAGTTCGCTGGCCCGATCTACAGCCAGGACGGCAAGCTCGCCGTTGCGGCAGGGAAGAAGCTGAGCCTGTCCGATCTGATGTCGATCGACTGGTTTGTCAAGGGAGTCGTCGGAAGCGCGAAGGGCTAGGAGTCCCTGGGGGGCCTCCGGGCCCCCCGACTCCTTCCACCATATGCCGGCCGTCTCGCTTCGAGGAATCACCAAGCGGTTTCCCGGCGTCGTCGCGAATGACGGCGTTGACTTCGAGGCGGCCGAGGGTGAGGTGCACGCCCTCCTCGGCGAGAACGGAGCGGGCAAGAGCACGCTCTCGAACATCCTGACGGGCCTGTACCGGCCCGACGAGGGCGAGATCCGGCTGTACGGTGAGCCGGTCTCGTTCACCTCGCCACGCGACGCGCTCGACGCCGGTGTCTGCATGGTGCACCAGCACTTCCGGCTTGTCGCGCCGTTCACGGTCGCGGAGAACGTCATGCTCGGCGACCACCGCGGCGAGGGAGGCAAGTTCCTCGTCCACCCGCGGAACGTCGAGCGCCGGGTCGCCGAGCTGGGCGAGCGCTACCGCATTGCGGTTGACCCCCGAGCCCGAATCTGGCAGCTGTCAATCGGTGAGCAGCAGCGTGTCGAGATCCTCAAGGCGCTCTACCGCGAGGCCAGGATCCTGATCCTGGATGAGCCGACCGCGGTCTTGACGCCGCAGGAGGCCGAGTCGCTCTTCGAGACACTTCGAGCGATGGCCGCGGAGGGCCGAACGGTGATCTTCATCTCCCACAAGCTGCACGAGGTCACCGCTGTCGCAAACCGCGTGACCGTGCTGCGCGGCGGGCGGACGGTCGCCACGACGGATATCGCCGAGGCGACACCCCAGTCGCTTGCCTCTCTCATGGTCGGACGCGAGGTCGATGTCTCGCGCCGGCAGCCGCGAGCCGGTGAGATCGGCGAGCCCGTGCTCGAGCTCGAGGATGTCTGTGCCGCGGGGGACCGAGGCGGCGACGCGCTGCACGGAATCACCCTCGACGTGCGCGCGGGCGAGATCATCGGCATCGCCGGCGTCGCGGGAAACGGCCAGCGGGAGCTCGCAGAGACGCTGACCGGCATGCGCGTGGCGACGCGCGGCGAGATCCGCGTCCACGGCAAGGTGCTGCGCGGCGGTGATCCGCGCGAGGCGATCCGGGCAGGCGTTGCGCACGTGCCGGAGGATCGACTCCGCACCGGTGTCGCCCCGAGCCTGAGCATCGCGTCGAACGTCGTGCTCAAGTCCTACCGAGGTGGTGCGGTCGGCCGCGGGCCCCTGCTGCGTCTCGGGCGCGTTCGTGAGCTCGCCGCCGAGCTGATCCAGCGGTACGACGTGAAGGCGGCCGGCCCACATGTCCCGGCGCGCCAGCTCTCGGGAGGGAACCTGCAGAAGGTCGTGCTCGGGCGCGAGTTCTCGAGCACGCCGAGCGTGCTCGTCGCTGCCTCACCGACGCGCGGCCTCGATGTCTCGGCGATCGAGACCGTCCATCGCTACCTGCGCGACGGGGCCTCGGCCGGCATGGGGATTCTCCTGATCAGCGAGGACCTCGACGAGATCCTCGCCCTCGCAGATCGCGTCGCCGTCATGTACGAGGGGCGGGTTGTCGGTGTTCTCGACGCGACGAGCGCGACCGTCGAGGAGCTTGGCCTCCTGATGGCCGGGGTCACGCCCGAGGTACCGGTGTGATCCGGATCGAACGTCGACTCGTCCAGCCCCGGTGGCTCGGCGTGGCCGTCCCGGTCGGCTCGATCGTCTTTGCCTTCGCCGCGATGACACTCGTCCTGCTTGCGACACATCACCCACCCCTTCATACCTTTGGCCGCTTACTGAGTGCGGGGTTCGGGTCGCGCGACTCGCTCGACGCGACGTTCATCTCGGCCACGCCGCTGCTGTTCACCGGTCTCTGCGCCGCTGTCGCGTTTCGCATGGGGCTCTTCAACATTGGCGGTGAGGGGCAGCTCTACGCCGGGGCGATCCTCGGCGCCGGGGTCGCGCTGATGGCGTCGGGCGCGTCGACGATCGTCCAGATTCCACTGATGATCGTGGCGGGCGCTGCGGGCGGTGCCGCGTTTGCGCTGATCCCCGGGATCCTCCGGGCGTTTCTGAAGACGAACGAGATCATCGTGTCGCTGATGCTCAACTACGTCGGGGCGCTCGTTCTCAACTACCTGATCTTCGACTCGCTCTCCTACTGGCGTGATACCTCGACACCCGACGCGAAGGTCTTCCCGCAGGGCAAGCTCCTGCCTGACGCCGCGACCTGGCCCGTGACCCACATCGCCGGCTTCGCGCTCCCGTTCGGCTTGCTCCTCGCCGTGGTGATCGCGGGAGCGGTGTGGGTTCTCTACACGCGCACACGGTTCGGCTTCGAGGTGCAGGTGATCGGCGACTCGCCGCGCGCCGCCTCGTACGCGGGGATGAGAACGCGACGGAAGATGCTCGCAGTGATGGCGCTGTCGGGCGGGATCGCCGGTGTCGGCGGCGCCAGCCAGGACGGGGACTTCCGCCACCTGCTCGACGCCCGCGGCCTCTCGCAAGCGGGCTACGGCTACGCCGGAATCGTGATCGCGGCGCTTGCGCGCTACAACCCGTTCGCCGTGGTGCTCGTCGCCGTCCTGCTCGGCGGGCTCCAGAACGCCGGGTACACCCTGCAGAGTGTCGACTTCCCGTCCGGACTCGTCGGCGTGATGCAGGGGCTCATCCTGTTCAGCGCTCTCGGTGGGGAGCTGCTGATCCGCTACCGGCTGAGGCTCCCGCGCCGCGGCGCACGCGAGACCACGGCAGGGGCCGCCGCATGAACAACGCGATTCTCGTGGTCGTCCTGGCCTCTGCGGTCACGTACGGCACGCCGCTGCTCTTCGCCGCTCTCGGCGAGCTGATCACCGAGCGGGCCGGCGTCCTGAACCTTGGCGTCGAGGGGATGATGCTGGTCGGGGCCGTGATGGGGTTCTGGGCGGTGCAGCGCATCCCCGGGAGCGGGCCGCTCGTTCTGATCGCCGGGGTTGGTGTCGCTGCGCTCGCCGGTGGGCTGATGGCGCTCATCCACGCGTTCCTCGTCGTGACGCTCCGAGCGAACCAGATCGTCTCCGGTCTCGCGCTGACGATCTTCGCGGGGGCGGGCGGACTCTCGTCGTACCTGGGCAACGACCTCAACCTCGCAAACGCACCCGCCGTGCACCAGTTCAATGCGTTTCTGCCGCAGGGCTGGCGCGACGCGCCGGTCGTTGGCCCGATCCTCTTCGATCAGACTGCACTCGTCTACGTCTCGTGGGTCTGCGTGGCTCTCGTCGGGCTCTACCTGGGCCGGACGCGGCTCGGACTGAACGTCCGGGCTGTTGGTGAGTCGCCTGCTGCTGCCGATGCGATGGGCATCAACGTCACGGCGTACCGGTATGCCCACACGATCGTCGGAGGCGCGTTCGCCGGGATCGGGGGTGCGACCTTCTCGCTCGCGATCACGCCGCAGTGGGTGGACGGGCTGACGCAGGGTGCCGGCTGGATCGCGATCGCGCTCGTGATCTTCGCGTTCTGGCGGCCCGGACTGTGTCTCGTCGGCGCGTACTTCTTCGGAGCGTTCTCGGGCCTGCCGTTCACGTTGCAGGCCCGCGGGGTCACGGTTACACCCGAGCTCTTCCAGGCGCTGCCGTACGTGATGACGATCGTCGTCCTCGTGCTGGTCTCGGCTGCGGGTGCCCGCCGGCGGCTCGGTGCGCCGGCGGCGCTCGGCACGCCGTACGTGCGCGAAGAGCGTTAGCTAGATCTCGCGGAACGAGATCGTCCGGGCGCCTTCCCAGAGGGTCTGCACACCGAGGGCACGAAGGTTCTCGCCGCCCTCGACGATCGTCGCGAAGTGGTTGCCGGCGAGCATCCCGGCCTTCGAGGCAAACGCGCAGTGGCCGTACGGAAAGAGCAGCTCGGTCTCGCTGACGCCGCCCGGATAGAGCAGGAGCTGGCCGGGCGCCGGGTAGCAGGTGGCGTTCTCGGGACCGATCCCGAGCTCGCGGTCGCCCCACGGGATCCAGCACGACTCGCCGCTCCAGCGGACGTGGATGATCCTGTCGTCGAACGGGAGGATCGCCCGGAACGTCGCGACGGTTGCAGGCGCGTCGGTCTCCTCGTAGCGGGCACGAAACGTGAACCCTCCGGCGGTGATCTCGAGCATTGGCGGGACGCTAGCGCGACGCGAGCCAGCGTGCGAGCTGGTCACGCTCGGCCTGCGTCATGTGGGTGGCGTTCCCGAGCGGCATCGCCGTGGAGTCGACCGCCGCCGAGCGGATCACCTCGGCGCTCCGCTCGATCTCGGCGGCCGTTGCAAGGACGATGCCGGCTGGCGGCTCGCTGTAGCCGGGCTGCGTCGGTGCCAGCGAGTGGCAGGAGGCGCAGCGGGTCGCAACGATCGCCTCCACCTGCGCCATGCTCGGCGGCGGCCCAGCGGCGTTCGCGGCGTGTGACGCCGGACGCACTGCCACGAAGACCGCCACCATTCCGATCGTCGCTGTGACCGGGATCCACCACGCGTTGCGTCCCGTGTGTCGGAGGTTGAAGTAGTGCCGCAGCCAGGCCGAAAGCGCCATGATCGTGACCAGCACGACCCACGCGTGCCTGCTGCCGTAGGTGAGCGGGAAGTGGTTCGACAGCATCGCGAAGACGACCGGCAGGGTGAAGTAGTTGTTGTGCACCGAGCGTTGCTTCCCGCGCTTGTTCCAGCGCGGATCGGGCTCGCGTCCGGCCTTCTTTGCCCGCACGAGCTCCCAGTGCGCGGGGATGATCACGAAGAAGACGTTCGCGGCCATGATCGTCCCGAGCATCGCTCCGACCTCGATGTACGCGGCGCGTGCCGCAAGGAGCTGTGCCGAGCCCCACGACGCGATCACGACGACGACGAGAACCGAGACCGCGAGCGCCCACTCGTTCGTGCCGAGGACGCGGCAGAGGGCGTCGTAGACGAGCCAGGCGACGACGAGGCCGCCGACGGCGATCGCGACCGCCGCCCCGGTCGAGAGGTCTGCGACCGCCGGGTTGACGAGGAACGTGGAGGCGTGGGAGAAGTAGACGACGACGAGCAGCGCGAAGCCCGAGAGCCACGTCGTGTACGCCTCCCACTTGAACCAGTGGAGCGGCTCGGGCAGCACCTGTGGAGCAACCCGGAACTTCTCGATCCGGTAGAAGCCGCCGCCGTGGATCTCCCAGACCTCGCCGCCGACACCTCGCTCGGCGTCCCGCTCGTCGGCGGGCGGGGCGAGATGGTGGTCGAGTGCGATGAAGTAGAACGACGATCCGATCCAGGCGACACCGGCGACGACGTGCAGCCAGCGGAAGACGAGGTTGCCCCAGTCCCACCAGTATCCGGAGGGGGCTAGGAACGCTGCCATCGGTCCTCCGCGATCGAGACGAGCTCGTCGAGCGCTGTCGCGAGCTCCTCCTCCCGTGTCCGATCGAGGCGATCGCGCAGGATCGGTACGAGCTCGGTCTTCGGGCGGCGGTTGACGAAGACGACGAAGCGGAAGCCGAAACGCTCCTCGTAGGCCGCGTTCAGGTCGTCGAGCTCCGCGACCTCGTCGAGGCCCTGCTCGGCGGCCGACCGGGTCGAGAGCGCTCGGGAGCCGAGCGCCGGGTGCGCGTCCAGCACCTCCCGCTTCTCATCGTCGCTGAGCGACGCGGCGACCTCGCGGGCGCGGCCGAGCGGGTCGGGGAGCTGGGACAGCCGCTCGACGAACCGGGTGTGACCCTCGAACAGCTCGCTCAGCTGGGCCACGCTCAGCTGCCGCGGTAGCTCGCGCATCCGTACGAGGAGACGAGGAGAGGGACGTGGTGGTGGCCGTTGCCGAGCTCGACCTCGAGCTCGACGCGCCGGAAGAACGGCGAGCCGGGGAAGAAGGCGATGCGGTACGTGCCGGGCTCACCGGTTGCGAGCTCGCGGATCCGGCCGTCGCTGTCGGTCTCGCCCGAGCCGACGAGGGTCTGGCCCTGCCAGACCTCGACGCGGACGCCCGCGGCGGGGCCGCCGACCTCGGTGTCCAGAACGTGAGTGGAGAGCGTCATCGCCAGAGCCTCGCAGTCTGGATGCGGTGCTCGCTAGCGATCTCCTCCTCGGACGCCCGCGCAAGCCCACCACCGCGGACCGCATCGACGCCGCCGACGAGCAGACGCTCGACCCGGTGAGGCCCGGAGAGCACGAGCGCTCCGACAGGATCCTCGGCGCCGCCGAGCTCGAGCCCGTCGGTTCGCCAGACGGCGATGTCGGCGCGCTTGCCCACCTCGAGCGAGCCGATGTCGGTGCGGCCGAGCACCGAGGCGCCCCCGCGGGTTGCGAGCCGCAGGGCGTCACGAGCGCTCATCGCGCCACCACCTCCGCGCCCACGGGCGACGAGCAGCGCCTGCTTGAGCTCGTAGAAGAGGTCGCTCCGCTCGTTGGAAGCTGAGCCGTCGACACCGAGGCCAACGCGCACGCCAGCGTCCAGCATCTCGCGCACCGGAGCGATTCCGGCGCCGAGCCTGAGGTTCGAGGTCGGGCAGTGCGCGACCCCGACGCCGTGGGCGCCGAATCGCTCGATCTCGGCCTGGGAGAGATGGATGCAGTGGGCACACCAGACGTCGCCTTCGAGCCAGCCGACCCGTTCGAGGTACTCGACCGGCGTGCAGCCGTAGATCTCCCGGCAGTACGCCTCCTCCTCGACCGTCTCGGCCAGGTGGGTGTGAAGGACGAGTCCGAGCCGGCGGGCGAGGGCTGCCGACTCCTCCATCAGCCGGGTCGTGACCGAGAACGGCGAGCACGGTGCGACGGCGATCTGCACGGCAGCGCCGTCGGCGAGCGCGGCGAGGCGCTCGGTGTCGGCAAGCACCGCGTCGACGTCCTCGACGAGCGAGTCCGGCGGGAGCCCGCCGTCCGAGACACCCAGATCCATCGACCCGCGGGAGGCCACGATCCGCACGCCGAGCTCGCGGGCGGCCGTGATCTCCGCTTCGACGAGGCCCGTGACTCCGCGGGGAAAGACGTAGTGGTGATCGAAGACGGTGGAGCAGCCCGAGAGGGCGAGCTCGGCCATCCCGCAGCGGGCAGCGGCGTACTGCATCTCGTCGTCGATGCGCGCCCAGACCGGGTAGAGAGTCCGGAGCCACGTGAAGAGGTCGGCGTCCTGCGCTCGGGCGCGGGTGAGCGTCTGGTAGAGGTGGTGGTGGGTGTTGACGAATCCGGGCGTGACGACGGCCCCACGGAGGTCGTCACCGGGCGTCGGCGGCTCACCGGCCTCGACCTCGGTGATCAGCCCGCCCTCGATACGCAGCCAGCCGCGCTCGATCTCGGTGCCCGCGTCGTCCATCGTCACGATCCAGCCGTTTGAGAGGATCATTCGACCGCCAGAGGGACGAGCTGGAAGCTGTCGACATCGACGAGGCCACGGTCGGTCAGCTTGAGCGAGGGGATCACCGAGAGCGCGAGGAACGACAGGAGCTGAAACGGCGCCTCGACAGTGCAGCCGATCTCTGCGGCTGCGGCGAGCACCGCCCGGCTGCGGTCGAGCACCTCGGCGAGCGGAGCGTCCGAGAGGAGGCCGGCGACAGGCAGGGGCAGCTCGGCGAGAACGTCGGCGCCGTCGACGACGAGGATTCCGCCGCCGAGGTTCGCCAGGCGGCGGACAGCGAAGGCCATCGAGGCATCGTTCGCGCCCACGACGACGACGTTGTGGGCGTCGTGAGCGACGGTCGACGCGAGCGCACCACGCTGGAGCCCGAAGCCGCGGACGAAGCCGAGGCCGATCCGGCCGGTGCCGAGATGCCGCTCGATCACGGCGATCTTCGCAAGGTCGCGCGCAGAGTCGGCGATCGCCTCGTCGCCCCGGGAGGTCAGCTCGTCCACGAGCGAGGAGGTCAGGATCTGGCCCGGGATCAGGCCGATCACGCGCGCCTTGCCGCCGCTCCACGGGATCCGGAACTGCTCTGGCCCGAGCGCCCCGATCCGCATCGTGTGCCGGACCCAGTCCGGAACGACTGTGCGTGGGATCTCGCCGACGGGACGCCCTGCCTTCAGGACGACATCCGGCACGAACCGTTCGAGGTCGGGCAGGACGAGCACGTCTGCCTGGTAGCCGGGTGCGATTGCCCCGAGGTGGGAGAGCCCGTGCCAGTCGGCAGGGTTGAACGTCGCGCAGACGAGCGCGTCCTCTGCCGGGATCCCCGCCGCGACCGCATCACGAACCATCGAGTTGATGTGCCCGTCGTCGGCGATGTGCTCGGGGTCGCGGTCGTCGGTGCAGAAGGCGATCCGTCCCGGGCCGAGCTCGGCGATCAACGGGAGGAGCGCCTGAAGGTTGCGTGCGGCAGATCCTTCCCGGATCAGCAACCACATCCCGGCACGGAGCCGTTCGCGGCCCTCCTCCGGCGTGTAGGCCTCGTGGTCGGAGCGGATGCCGGCGGCCGCGTAGGCGTTCAGATCGCGGCCGAGCACGCCGGGTGCATGCCCATCGACGTGGCGGGCGAGGTGGAGCTTTGCCAGCTCGGATGGGTCACCGGCGATCACACCGGGGAAGTTCATCATCTCCGCGAGACCGATCACGCGGCGTCGCCGAAGGAGGGCGTCGAGATCTCCCGTTGTCAGGTCGCGACGCGGCGATTCGAACTTCGACGCGGGAACCGACGACGACGCCATGAACCAGACGTCGAGCGGGATCTCCGTGCAGACGTCGAGTAGCCAGTGGACGCCGTCGGTTCCGAGCACGTTGGCGATCTCGTGCGGGTCGGCGACGACCGCCGTTGTGCCGAACGGAAGGACGAGTCGTGCGAACTCGTCGACGAGCAGCTTCGATGACTCGAGATGCATGTGGGCGTCGACGAAGCCCGGGACGACGTAGCGTCCGGCGGCGTCGAGCGTCTCGACTCCGTCGTAGCTGCCGAGCCCGGCGATGGTGCCGTCGACGATCGCGACGTCGGCGTCGAGCCACTCTCGTGTGAACACGGAGAGGACGCGGCCGTTGCGGATGACGAGGTCTGCGGGCTCGTCTCCACGCGCGACCGCGATCCTGCGCGAGAGCGGCGAGACCATCCTGGAGTGAAACCGTACAGTTCCCGCGTGCAGGTCTTCACGCCACGCACTCTCGAGGAGGCACTCCGCCTCAAGTCGGAGCAGCCGAATGCCGTCCCGATCCAGGGCGGGACCGACCTGATGGTCGCGTTGAACTTCGATCGCCGCCGCCCCGAGGTCGTGCTGAACCTCAACGAGGTTGCGGAGCTGCGCGGCTGGAGCCGCGCCGAGGGGGCCGTCCGGCTCGGCTCAGGTCTCACCTACGCGCAGGCCATGCAAGGGGATCTCGCAGCGTTCTTCCCCGCGCTCGCGGAGGCGTCCCGAACAGTCGGGTCGCCGCAGATACGCAACCGCGGAACGATCGGCGGCAACCTGGCGACCGCGTCGCCGGCCGGCGACGCGGTCGCACCGCTCATCATCGATGGGGCCGAGGTGGAGTGCGTGTCGGTGCGTGGCTCGCGGCGGGTTCCCGTCGGGGAGTTCATCACGGGCGTGAAGCGCACCGTGCTCGCCGACGATGAGCTGATCGTCGCCGTCTGGGTGGCCCCGTCAGGTTCCGCCCAGACGTTCATGAAGGTCGGTCCGCGCAACGCCATGGTCATCGCGGTCGTCTCGCTCGCGCTCTCGGCAGGCGACGAGCTGCGGGCCTCGTTCGGATCCGCCGGGCCGCGCCCGGTGCTCGTGACGGCTCCTCGCGGGGAGGCAGCGACGTTCCCCTCCCTCGTCGCCGCGGCGGCTTCGCCGATTGACGACGTCCGAGGGAGCGCGGCGTATCGCCGCCATGCGCTCGAGGTGCTCACGCGCCGGGCTCTCGAGAGGACGCTCGTCGCGTGAGAGTGCAGCTCAGAGTCAACGGTGCTGAGGTCGAGGCCGACTGCTGGGAGGGCGAGTCGCTGCTCTACGCGCTGCGCGAGAAGCTCGGCTTCCCGGGGTCGAAGAACGCGTGCGAGCAGGGCGAGTGCGGCTCATGCTCGGTGCTGCTCGACGGCGTGCTTGTCTGCTCCTGTCTCGTTCTCGCAGCTCAGGCCGACGGCCACGATGTGACGACAGTCGAGGGCCTCGCCGACGGCGAACGCCTACATCGCGTGCAGGAGGCGTTCGTCGAGGCGGGCGCGGTGCAGTGCGGGTTCTGCACCCCCGGTCTCGTTGTCGCTGCCGTCGATCTGCTCGACCGGGTGGCCCGGCCGTCCGACGACGAGATCCGCGAGGCTCTCTCCGGAAACCTCTGCCGGTGCACCGGCTACGAGAAGATCTTCGATGCCGTCAATCTGGCCGCGGAGACGGGCGAGGCCGCGTCACGCCCGTCGGGGGACTCCTGGTGAGCGCGACCGCGGCGCCGCGCAGGCTCCAGGTGGGTCGCATCGGCGAGAGCCTCCTGCGCGCCGACGCACCGCCGAAGGTGCGGGGCGAGTTCGCCTACTCGAGCGATCTGACCGCTCCCGGGATGCTCTGGGGGCACACCGTGCGGAGCCCTCATGCCCACGCGCGCATCCTCGAGATCGATGTCTCTGCCGCGGTCGGGATGTCCGGCGTGCATGCGGTGCTCACCCACGCGGATGTGCCCGGCGCGAAGACCTACGGGCTCGAGTTCAGCGATCAGCCGGTGCTCGCGAGCGATCGCGTGCGCTACTTCGGTGAGCCGGTTGTGATCGTCGCAGCGGAGCATCCGGAGCAGGCGCGGCGGGCAGCCGAGCGGATCCGCGTTGTCTATGAGCCGTTGCCGGTCGTGAGCGATATGGAGCGGGCGACCGAGGGGCCATCCCTCCACGACGGATATCCGACCCACGGCCACGGCTATCGCGACGACCACCGACCAAACGTCGTTCGCCACATCGAGATCCGCCACGGCGACCCGGACCTCCCCGGCGAGGTGTGCGTCGAAGGCATCTACGAGACCGGGATGCAAGACCAGGCGTTTCTCGGGCCCGAGTCGGGGCTCGCGATTCCGGACGGGGAGGGCGGCGTCGACATCCATGTCGCGACGCAGTGGCTCCACATCGACCGCGCCCAGATCGCGCCGTGTCTCGATCTTCCCCTCGAGCGTGTCCGGGTTCATCTCGGGGGCGTCGGTGGAGCGTTCGGTGGGCGGGAGGACGTCTCGATGCAGATCCACGCAGCGCTGCTCGCGCTCCGCACCAACCGCCCGGTCAAGATCGTCTACTCGCGCGAGGAGTCGTTCACCGGCCACGTCCATCGCCACCCGTCGAAGATCTGGGCCGAGCATCGTGCGACCCGCGACGGCCGTCTCGTCTCCGTCCGGATGCGCATCCTCCTCGACGGGGGCGCATACGCCTCGAGCTCTGCTGCGGTCTGCTCGAACGCGGCGTCGTTTGCGTGTGGCCCGTACGCAGTGCCAAACGCGCTGCTCGAGGCGACCGCGGTTTACACCAACAATCCGCCGTGCGGGGCGATGCGCGGCTTTGGTGCCGTGCAGACGTGCTTCGCCGCCGAGGCGCAGATGGACAGGCTCGCGGCCGCGCTCGACATCGATCCGATCGACCTGCGCGTACGCAACGCCCTAGCCCCTGGCGATCTCCTCCCGACCGGCCAGCGGATCGAAGGATCGCTCCCAGTCGCCGACGTGATCCGGGCTGCGGCCGCGCTTCGGCCACCGCCGGCGGAGGAGCTGCCGCGCGACCCGCTGCGTCTTCCCGGCGGTGCGGGCAACACGACCCGCGGCGAGGGCGTGCGTCGCGGCGTCGGCTTCGCCGTTGGCTACAAGAACATCTGCTTCTCGGAGGGTTTCGACGACTACTGCGCCGCGCGCGTCCGGCTCTTCGCCGACGGTTTCGCCGAGGTTCACTGCGCCGCCTCCGAGGCCGGGCAGGGAGTGTCGAACGTGATTCTCCAGGTCGCCCGCACGGAGCTCCGGATCGACGATGTGAGGCTCGCTCCCCAGTCAACGGCCTCCGTTGGCTCGGCCGGATCAACCTCGGCCTCGCGCCAGACCGTCATGGTCTCGGGGGCGGTCCGCGACGCCTGCCGCGCCGCGCTCGCCGAGCGCGATGCCACCGGTGCCACCGAGGTCGACGTGGAACGTATCTACCGCCATCCGGCGACCACCCCGCTCGATCCGGCGACAGGGCAGATCACCGGGGATCGCGCCCACGTCTCCTTCGGCGTCGCGGCGATGCGCGTGGTCGCCGAGGTCGACGTCGAGCTCGGCCTCACCCGGATCGTGTGGATCGGCGCCGCCCAGGAGGTCGGCACTGCGATCGACCCACGCGCCGTCGAGGGGCAGATCGAAGGCGGCATCTCCCAGGGGCTCGGCCTCGCGCTCATGGAGGAGGTCAAGACGCGTGACGGCCTGATCGTCAACGCGAGCTTCACCGACTACCTCATCCCGACCACGCTCGACATGCCGCCGGTCGACATCGCGCTCATCCAGGATCCGGATCCGTCCTTGCCCTACGGGGTGAAGGGTGTCGGGGAGCCTCCAACGGTCGTCGCGACGGCTGCGGTCGTCTCGGCGCTCCGTGCCGCAACCGGCCGCGACCTGCCCCGCGCTCCCGTCTCGCCGGACGAGATCGTCGGGCTCTAACCTGCTGCGTCGTCGGCCGTCGCCGGGGCCGCGGGCTCTCGACGGACGACCACCGCGACGGAGGCCACCACGACTGCCGCCCCGATGAGGATCCTCCCCGTCAGGTGCTCGTGGCGGAAGGCCACCCCGAGGATGATCGCGACGACCGGGTTGACGTAGGCGTAGGTCGACACCATCCCGAGCGGCGCGTTTGTGAGCAGCCAGGTGTAGGCGGTGTAGCCGACAACCGATCCGATCGTGACGAGGTACAGCCACGCGAGCACCGATGACCGCGATGGCGAGATCGATCCCGCGTCGAGCAGGCCGAAGGGGAGCATGATGACGCCCCCGGCGAGCATCTGCCACGAGGTTGCGGCGAACGCGTTCGCCGGCATCGGTAGACGCGCGGATGCGAACGATCCGACCGCCCACATGGCCGCGGAGACGACGCAGAGCGCAACTCCACCCGCCGTGGCGCCGCCCGAGGGCTGCAGCAGGATCGCCACTCCCGCGAAGCCGACTCCGACGGCGGCGAGCGCGATCGTCGGCATGTGCTCGCGGGCGGTGAGGCGGATCAGGACGACCCAGAGCGGGACAGATGCGATCAGCAGCGACGCCAGCCCCGTCGGCACGTTTCGCTCGGCGTAGAAGAGCACCGCGTTTGCTCCCGGCAGGAGGCAGCCGATCAGCACGGACGAGCCGAGGGCGCGTCGTGACACGCGCATCGATCCGCCGCGGCGCCAGACGACGAGGGCCATGATCGTCCCGGCCGCGATGAATCGTGTCGAGACCGCGAACACCGGCGGCAATGTCTCGACGGTGACGGCGATCGCCAGGTAGGTCGACCCCCAGATGAGGTAGACGACCCAGAGGGCCGTCCACACCTTGCCGCGGTGGCTCACTTGGCGAGGGAGAGCGCGGCGCCAGCTCCTAGGAGGACGATGCCGAGCGCCCGGGGCCACGAGATGGCGATCTGTTCGACACCGAAGAGGCCGAAGCGGTCGATCACGGCACCCATTCCGAGCTGCCCTGCGATCAGGATCCCGATCGTTGCGGTCGCACCGATCCGCGGCTGTGCGAAGGTGATCGCGAGGACGACGATCAGCCCCATCAGGCCGCCCGACCACATCCACGAGGGCGCTCGAAGCGCCCCGCTGATCCCGCCGAATCCGCCGCGGGTGACAAGGAGCAGCGTTGCGGAGAGCAGGAGCTGGATGCAGGTGGCGAACGCGAGGGCCTCAACGACGCCGATCCGCGAGCCGAAGCGGCCCATGACAGCGACCTGGATCGATCCTGCAAGGCCCGCCAGCACGGCCAGGCCGACAGCCGCGGACGTCACAGCGCGTCCGTGCGGGGGAGGTCGTCGGCGGTCGTGGCTCGAAGCATCAGAGGCTCGTCTCGATAACGGCGGGCATCGGCGCGCGCGTGCCCAACTCTATGCACCGCTGCAGGCGGGACGCCACCGCCGATACGGCCAACGGCGTACGGGAAACCCCCCCAATCGTGCAGTTTGCCACGTTATTGCGGGGACTTTGCAGTAAATGCAACTTGCTTATTTCTGGTAAAAGTCAGCTACGGATTTCGGCGCGAGGCCGCGCCCACACCTTTTGAAAGGAGCCACATGAGTGCTTCTGCGCCTGCAGACAACACCCACGCCTCGAACGCCAACCACGCTGCCGATGCCGAGATGTACCGGTGGATGCGCTGGTTCGGCCTTCCCGTTGCGCTCATCGCCGTCCTTGTCGGCGCCGCATTCGGCACCGGTGACCAGTGGTGGCTCGGCGCTGCGCTGCTCGTGCTGATCGCCGACATCTTCGTGCTCGTGTGGCTCGCGATGAGCTCCGACACGAACGGTGTCCTCGGCGACGCACCGTCGCACCACTAGCGAATCGCATTCCGCCCGTTCCCCAACAGCGGGGAGCGGGTCGTACGATGGCCGGGTGTCCCGGGCCGTCCTGATCGTCAACCCGTTCTCGTCGGGTGTCACGCTTCCGCTCGTAGAACGGGTCGGCGCTGCCCTGGCGCGTGTCACCGAGGTGACGGTCAAGCAGACGCGCGCACGGGGGCACGCAACCGAGCTGGCGACCGAGGCTGCAGCCGACGCCGACGCCGTGATCGTCTTCTCGGGCGACGGCACCTATAACGAGGCGGTCAACGGCCACGTCGGCACGACGCCGTTCGGGTTCATCCCAGGCGGTGGGTCGAGCGTCTTTCCGCGTGGCCTCGGCCTTCCTCGTGATCCGGTCGGGGCAGCGATTCGGATCGCGGAGGCGATCGAGGCCGACCGGACCCGGATGATCTCTCTGGGGCGCGTCAACGGCAGGCGCTTCTGCTTCTCCGCCGGCGTCGGGTTCGATGCCGAGGCGGTGCGTCGCGTCGATTCGCGTGGTCGTGCCGCGGATGGACGGCGGGCCGGCAACTTCGCCTTCGTGCTCACGATCGCCCGGCAGCTCGCCGAACGTCGACTCCGATACGGGCCCGAGGTCACCGTCCACGGGTATGGGCGCGCCGCCTTCGTACTCGTCGCAAACGGCCGGCCCTACACGTATGCCGGGCCGATTCCGCTCCGCATGGTCCGCGACTCCGACTACGGCGGCGGACTTGCCTTTGCAGCGCCGACGGAGGTCCGTCCGCTGACCGTCCCCCGCCTCCTCACCGACATGTGGCGAGGGGTCACGAACAAGCATCCGCTGGTGCTTGCCGACCGCGAGGTCGATCGCCTCCACATCGTCTGCGATCGTCCGCTTCCGCTCCACTCTGACGGAGAGGATCTCGGCGACGTCGTTGAGGCGATGTTCGAGGCCGAGCGCAACGCGCTCCGTGTCTTCGTCTAGACGGTCAGGCGATCCAGACCCACATCACCCAGCGGGCCAGGTTCAGGCCGAGCAGGAGCGTGAAGCAGGCGACGATCACGGTGTCGGTGCGTCGGCGGTCTGCCACCGCGGCGAGGGCGAGGAACACCGGAAACACTCCGAGCGCGAATCGCGGCATCGAGAGTAGCGGCGAGCCCGGCACCGGATCCGCCAGGGGCAGCGCGAGGCTCGCGAGCGCGAAGATCCCGTACGGCGCGCCGAGCCGACGCCACGAGACGGCCCCGAGCGCAAGGAGCCCGAGAGCGTAGCCGAGCTGCTCGAGGTTGATTCCGGCGCCGTACATCGCGCTGTGGTCGATATCCGGGAAGTAGTTGTGCCCGGTGCCGGCGACGAGCTGGCTGACCCCGCGCCAGCCGAAGACGAGACCGGCCCAGAGACCGCCGATCGGACCGGCGTGGGAGAGGTGGCGGTCCCATCCGGCTCGCTGGGCACTCAGGAACAGGAACGGGCGCCCGAACGCAAGCCAGAGATAGAGGGGCCAGAGCGCCATGATCGGAACCGCCGCCGAGAGTCGCAGGAGCGCAGCGCGTCGGTCGCGGGCCAGCCAGGCGATCAGGCCGATCGCCGGGAGCAGCATCACCCCGGAGCTGCGCGTGAGTGCGGCGAGCCCGATCGCGACTCCCGCCCAGCCGAAGCGCCCGCGCGTCGCGAGCAGGAACGCCGCCACGCTGAGCAGGAGATAGAGCGACTCGCTGTAGACCGCGATCAGGAAGAGCGTGGTCGGGAACACGGCGAGGTAGAGCAGCGTCCGGCGTGCGGCCGCCTCGTCGACCAGGGTGAGCGCGAGCTCCCAGAGGCAGACGAAGGCCGCAACCGATGCGATGAGCGAGATGAGCACGCCGGCAAGCAGGTAGTGGCCGCCAAGGAGCCAGCCGAGGACGTTGACGCAGAGCGGGTAGAGCGGGAAGAACGCGGTCGAGTTGTCCGTCGCGGCGTAGCCGTGCTCTGCGATGTGGACGTACCAGCTGCTGTCGGCACGGCTCCAGAGGTCGATCGCCCACCCGACATCGTGGAGCACGACCTCGTCGAGGCCACGGGTGTGGAGCGGGAGCGCGTACTGCGCCTGGAGGACGAGGTAGGCGAGGGCGGCGCCGGCGCAGATGACAAGCCGGGTTCCTCCGAAGACCTCGAGCGGGTACCGGGGAAGGCGACGCAGGAAGGCAACGACACGCACGGGACGATCATCGCGAAATACACTGGGTCCCGTGGGTGCCTGGTACACGATCGGTCTGACCGCCGGTCTCGGCGTCGCCTTCGGTGTCCTTGGCGCCGGTGTCGCGCCGAGGCGCGTGCTCGTTCCGCTGCTCGCAGGCCTCGCCGGAGCTCTCGTCGGCTACGCCGTCTTCGGCGCCGCCGAGGCGGCCGGAGGGATCGTCGGGGGCGCAGCAGGCGGCTACGGCGCAATTCCTGTCGTTGCGGGAGCGCTCCGTCGGGGCGGAACTCGTGGCGGTCTCGCCGCGCTTGTCGCGATCGGGGCAGCTGTCGTGGCCGCGCTTGCCCTCGTGCCGGCGCTTGGGTACGTCGAGGCGCTATCGCTTCCGGTGCTCGCGCTCCGCCTGCGGGCGAAGCAGCCAGATCGCCACGCGGGGCTTCGCACCCTCGCCCGTGACTGAACCGCCTGTCGCCCGGGGTTTCGCCGACCGGCGCTGGTAGCCTCGCGCGGTGTCCGGAAACCGCGCTGTCGAGGCCCTGAAGCGCCCATCGAACTGGGTCCAGTTCGCACAGTTCGGAGCGGTAGGGGGAATCGGCTACGCCGTGAACCTCGGCGTGTACGCGCTCCTGCTCTCCCTCGCGCATGTCCACTACCTCGTTGCGGCGATCGGGGCGTTTGGTGTCGCGGTCACGAACAACTACCTGATCAACCGCTACTGGACGTTCCGGGGCGAGCGTGGCGACTTCGGGCAGCAGGGCGTGCGATTCTTCGTCGTCTCCGTGCTCTCGCTCGGGGTGAACCTCATCATCCTTCACCTGTTCGTCCGCGCCGGGTGGGACAAGATCGGCTCGCAGGCCATCGCGATCGTCGTGGTGACGCCGCTCAACTTCATCGGGAACAAGCTCTGGTCGTTCCGGCACTGACGCGACTTGCGGTTGTGCTCGCGCTCGGCCTCGCCCTTGCTCAGTCAGCCGCCGCCGCAACGGCGCCCATGCCGGGGGTGCCGACCGTCGGGGCAGACGGCCAGCCACTCCCGAAGTCGCTCACCGACCTCGCAAAGCCTCATCTCGCCTCAGCTCGCGCGATCGCGCTGTTTCGGGCGAACCCCAAGGTCGCAGCCTGGCTCCACCGGTACCCGGCTGCGCTGACGACCGACGCCACCTACGACAAGGCGACCTGGACGGTGAACGTCTTCTACACACCTGCCGGGGAGATCGCGACGGGCAAGGTCGACGACCTGACGGGCGCCGTCGTCGAGGCCTGGACCGGCCCGCAGGTCGCCTGGGGTATGGCTCGTGGCGGGACTGGAGCGTTCGGCGGCGCGAAGATCAACACGCCGACGGTCTGGCTTGGGTTCTGCGCGGTCTTCCTCGTCGGGCTCATCGACTGGCGCCGACCTCTGTCCCTGCGAACGGTCGACCTGCTTGCCCTCCTCTCGTTCTCGGTCTCGCTGTGGTTCTTCAACCGGGGTGATGTCTTCACCGCGGTGCCGCTCATCTACCCGGGCTTCGCCTGGCTGCTTGCCCGCTGTCTTCTGATCGGGCGGCGCAATCGAGGGTCACGCGGCTCGCCCGTCTGGCCCGTCTGGGTGCTCGTCGGCGTCACGGTGTTTCTCGTCGGCTTCCGCGTCGGGCTGAACGTCCAGGACTCGAACGTCATCGACGTCGGCTACTCCGGTGTGATCGGCGCGGAGCGCATCGCGCACGGCCAGAGCCCGTACGGCAACTTCCCGATCGAGGGTGACAGGCTGGCCTGCGGGCCCACCGACTCCGCCGGTGAGATCCGCGAGCGGATCCAGACGAACGGACGCTGCGAGAGCGCCAACGGGCAGGGCGACACCTACGGGCCGGTGGCCTACGAGGCCTACCTTCCGGGGTACCTCGTGTTCGGCTGGAGCGGGAGGTGGGACAAGCTGCCCGCGGTCCACGCGACCTCCCTGCTGTGGGACGCCATCTGCCTTGTCGGTCTCGGGCTCGTCGGGCGCAGGTTCGGTGGTGCGAAGCTCGGCGCAACGCTCGCCTTCGCCTGGGCCGCGTGGCCGTTCTCACAGTACGTCTCGAGCTCGAACACGAATGACTCGATCGAGCCCGCGCTCCTCATCTGGGGGTTCCTGTTCGTCACCTCGCCGGTGGCGCGCGGCGCCTTCGCCGGGCTCTCGGCCTGGACGAAGTTCGCGCCGCTGATCGTGCTGCCGCTCTGGTCCGGCTACCCCGATGCGCGACGTGGCCGACCGAGAGTGCTCTTCCTGCTCGGGTTTGCACTCGCGACCGCAATCTCGTTCTCGGTGTTGCTGCTCGAGCCCTCGGTCTGGCATGCCGCGGTGACGGCGTTCCATCGGACGATCGGCTACCAGGTTGGCCGTAGCTCGCCCTTCTCGCTCTGGGACTGGCGCCAGTACCACGCGGCGGGGCTACCCGACCTCCACATCCTGCAGTTGATCCTCCAGGTCATGCTGGTCGCAGGGGCGGTCGCTCTCGCCTGGTGGCCGCGGCAGCGTTCACCACTCCAGCTCGCCGCGTACACCGCGGCGCTCCTGATCGGCTTCGAGAGCGTCCTGACGTACTGGATCTACCACTACCTCGCGTGGTTCTTCCCCTTTGCGGCCCTCGCGTTCCTGATGCCTGTCGCAGCAGGCGACGAGCAGCTGGCGCCGGCAGAGTCCGATGAGGGAGCCCATGCGCCGGCCTGACCCAGGCCGGCTCCGGGCCGCGGTCGCGTGCGTTGCGTTCCTCGCCGCGTGGTCGCTCCTGCATGCACCGCTCTACAGCCACGCGGTCATCTCGGATACCAGGGTGTACGCAGGCTTCGGCGACCAGATGAGGATCGGCGCCGTGCCCTACCGCGACTTCGCCGTCGAGTACCCGCCCGCTGCTCTGCCGGTGTTCGTTGCGCCGACCTTCATCAGCGGCTATCGCGCGACGTTCGAGTATCCGGCGGGCGAGCTGCCACGGTTTGTCTCGTCACCTGATCTCGGGTCGTACTCGACGACGTTTGGCTGGCTGATGGCGGCGTGCGGGCTCGCGACGCTGCTCGGCGTTGCCGCGAGCCGGCCGTCGCGCCTCGGGCTCGCGTTCGTTGCTGTCTCACCGCTGCTGATCGGCTCGCTCGCCCTCTCCCGGTACGACTTCTGGCCGGCCGCACTCGCGGCGGCGGCTCTGGCGGCCCTGCTCCGTGATCGCCACCGGATCGGCTGGGCGCTGCTCGGTGCTGCGATTGCCACGAAGCTCTACCCGTGTGCTGTCGTTCCGCTCGCCGTGGTCTGGACGTGGCGCCGTGCGGGTGGGCGGGAGCTTCGCCGCGCGGCCGCCGTCGGAGCGGGCGTGATCGCCGCGATCTTCCTGCCGTTCTTCGTGCTTGCGCCACACGGTCTCTGGACGAGTCTCTGGGGGCAGTTCGCGCGGCCGCTCCAGATCGAGAGCCTTGCCGGATCGTGGCTGATGCTCTCGCGTACCCCGAACGTGATCGGGAGCCACGGCTCCCTCAGCCTCTCGGGAGCCGGGGCCTGGAGCACCGCCACGAGCGTCGTCGGTCTGGCGTCCCTGACGGCGTTGTGGATCGCGTTCGCGGCAAGGCCGGTCGACCGTGAGCGTCTCCTTCGCTACACGGCTGCCTCGATCTGCGTGTTCGTGGCGTTCGACAAGGTGCTCTCACCGCAGTACCTCATCTGGCTCGTGCCGGTCGTTCCGCTCGTTGCGGGTCTCCGCGGACGACTCGCGACGATCGTCCTTGCGGCGATCTTCGGGCTCACCTTCGCGTACTTCCCCGCCCGCTACTACGACTTCGTGCACCACGACCACGGCCTCGCGGCAGTTGTCTTCGCACGAGATCTCGCGTTGGTCGGACTCGCGCTCCTGCTCAGCCTGCCGGCACCCGGACGAGCTCGCAGCTCGTAGCCCGACCGTTCGTATCGCACTCGACGAGAACTCCCTCAATGCGGACGTCGCCGGTCGCCGGCTCAAGGCGGATCGGGTACCCGGTCGTGAACCGGCGGATCGCGCCCTCCGGGACGCTCCCGATCACCGAGTCATGCGGCCCGGTCATGCCCGCATCGGTAACGGCTGCGGTGCCGCCACGCAGCACCCGAGCGTCGTTCGTCTGCACGTGCGTGTGGGTGCCGAGCACCGCAGTCACGCGTCCGGCGAGATGGTGAGCGAGGGCGACCTTCTCACTCGTCGCCTCTGCGTGAATGTCAACGATGATCACGGGGGTCTCCCGTGCTGCCTCCTCGACGAGCCGGTCGGCCGTCGTGAACGGGCTCTCGAAGGGGTTCAATGTCATCTGCCCGAGGATGTTGATCACCGCGACACCGTCATGCACGGTCAGCCCACGCCCCGGCGTCGCCGGCGAGAGGTTCCCGGGCCGGATCACGCGGTTCGTTCCGGAGAGGTACGGCGCGAAGCCCTTCTGCCCCCACGTCCAGTTGCCGAGAGTGATCACGTCGGCTCCCGATGCCAGGATCCGCTCGGCAATCTTCGCGGTGATGCCACGACCGTCGGCCGCGTTCTCACCGTTGACGATGCAGAAGTCGACGCCGAGCTCCGCCCGGAGCGACGGCAGGCGCGTCTCGACGGCGCGCCGTCCCGGTACGCCGAAGACGTCGGCGAGAAAGAGGATCTTCAACGGACGTTGAGTGTCGCTGCGGGATGGACCTCGAGCAACACGTGGTTGCCCGCGTCGTTTGTATAGCGCGCGAGGCCCTGGGTTTCGACCTTCGAGAAGTCGATCACCCGGCCGAGTCGCGACCCGTGCGCGGTCACCATGGCGCCGACTGCAAGGGACGGATCGACGGCGAGTCGCGAGACGGAGACGACCATCGAGGGGGAGAGCGTCGGCTGGATCTCGATCTGCGATCCGTAGACCTCGCCATTCAAGACGACCTCACCGATACCCACGATCGTCCCGTCGACCGGCGCGTACACGTCGGTTCCCGGAGCGGCGCCGACGTCGAGCGCCGAGGTGGACGGGCCCTGACCTCCTGGAAGCAGGTACCAGCGCGGGTTGCCGGCTCCGCCGCCGACCACCTTGTGGAGCAGCCTGGTGAGCAGCCCGGCATTTGCCTGGGTGCCGACCGGTGAGAGCGCGAGGGCGCTGTTTGCGGCGCCGTAGTAGGCGATTGCGGTCACGCGCTTCTGGTTGACGGGCAGCTCGAGATGGAGCGTGCCGAGCTTGGCGATCACCTGCGCCGTCGGTGGACCCACAGGGAGGAGCCGGGTCGGGCTCGCGGGCGCGCTGATCGGCGCGACGGGCGTGTCGGCGCCTCCGAAGGCGGTGAGGAGGAGCGTGACGAGCGCGACGAGCGCAATCACCACGAGGACGGCGAGCCGGCGCCTCCGCGCTTCCTCTTGCAGACGACGGTCATGGAGACGCACGGCACGCCCTGTGACCACGGGCGCGGACATCGAGCGGACGGTAGCGGACCCCCGGCGGCGGTTCAACCACGGCTCATCCCACGCGGTGGCGAGGTCGAGGGCCAGCGCGCCGTCCTCGGCGAACGACCAGTCCCAGGACGGGGGCCGGAGGCCGGGTGCTCCGGAGGCCACGGTACGATCGACACCGTGAGCCTTCAGGGCGGTCGGCCGCCCCGCATCGAGATCCCGCGTTGGGTTCAGCTGATCGGTCTGCCGCTCATGCTGCTGTTCGCGTGGGGATTCGCGTCTGCGGCCGCTCATACCGTCGTCCTCTTCCTGGTCGCCTCGCTGATCGCGTTGCTGCTTGACCCGGTGGTCTCGATGCTTGGGCAGTTCCGTGTTCGCCGCGGCCTCTCGGTCGCGTTCGTATATCTGACGTTTACGGCGACGCTTATCTTGGTCATCATCGCGGTGGCCACCGTCATCGTCGGTCAGACGAGGACGGCGGCAGACCGTTTCAACGCCTATTTCACAGCGCCCGCAGGACAGACACACCTGACGCCGGCCGATCGGGAGGTCGATCGGCTCCAGCAATGGCTCGATACGCACCGTCTTCGTTCGGTCAAGATCCAGGTCGGCGGCCACAAGCTTGTCGACCGGATTCGGAAGCGCGACGTTGGCAAGTACACCCATCGCGTCGTCAACTTCGTTGAAGGTGCGGCGATCTCAATCGGTCGAGGGGTCTTCGACACGGTGCTGATCCTCGTGATGTCGATCTACATGCTGATCGACATGCGGCGGCTCGCGAGGATCATCGATCGTCGGTTCCCGCCGCACGGCGGTCGACCGCTGCTCCTGCGCATCGAGCACTCGCTCGTCTCGTACGTTCGTGGCCAGGCGTTGCTCAGCCTGATCATCGGGGCCAGTGCCGGAATCGGGCTGTGGGCGTTCGGAGCATCGGGGCTGCTCCCAAACGGTGAGCGGTACGCCCTCCTTTTCGGGGCCTGGGTGGCGCTCGCGGAGGTGCTGCCATACCTCGGCCCGTGGATCGGGGCGGTTCCCCCGGCTGTCTACGCCCTCGTCGTGCATCCGTTCTCGGTCATCTGGGTCGCCAGTCTCTTCGTGGTCATCCATCAACTCGAAGGGCACGTCGTCGTTCCGAAGGTGATGGGGAGCGCGCTCCGACTCCATCCGCTCCTGGTGATCTTCGGGCTACTCGCCGGGACGAACCTCGACGGTCTCCCCGGGGCGTTGATGGCGCTACCGCTGCTCTCGATCGGCCGCGCGACCTGGGAGTTCTTCGCCGAGCGGCTCACCCTCGAGTCGTGGGGTGGCGGTGGCGGGATTCCGGTCGTGGTCGAGGCCGAGTCGGCCTCGGGCGACGTGCCGTAGCGGGGATCCGCTGCCGAGCACGTACCCTTTCGCCATGAGCACCTTCCCCGACGTCAGGCTTCGACGCCTGCGCCGAAGCGGCGCGCTCCGCGATCTCGTCCGGGAGACCACGCTCTCCGTCGACGACGTCGTGATGCCTCTGTTCGTCGCCCCGGAGGCCCTGGTCAACGACCGGCTGCCGGCGATGTCGCGGCACACGATTGATGGCCTTGTCCGCGAGTGCGAGGAGCTCGTTTCTGTCGGGGTCCGTGCCGTCATCCTCTTCGGGATTCCGGCGAGCAAGGACGCAGACGCCACCGGCGCGTGGAGCGAGCGCGGGATCGTGCAGCAGGCGCTTGAGGCCCTGCGCCCGCGCTTCCCCGAGCTCCTGCTCATGACCGACGTGTGCCTTTGCGAGTACACCGATCACGGCCACTGCGGGGTGATCCACGACGGCGCGATCGACAACGATGCGTCGGTTGAGCTGATCGCCAGGGTGGCGGTCTCCCATGTCGAGGCCGGCGCCGATGTTGTCTGTCCGAGCGACATGATGGACGGCCGTGTCGGGGCGATCCGACACGAGCTGCCTGACACGCCGATCATCGCCTACAGCGCCAAGTACGCCTCCGCGTTCTACGGACCCTTCCGTGAGGCCGCGGGATCCGCGCCGTCGTTTGGTGACCGTCGCAGCTACCAGATGGATCCGGGGAACCTCCGCGAGGCGATCCGTGAGGCCGAGCTCGACATCGCCGAAGGCGCCGACATGATCATGGTGAAGCCGGCGCTCGCCTACCTCGATGTGGTCCGTGCGCTGCGCGACACCTTCGACCTTCCGCTCGCCGCCTACAGCGTCTCTGGCGAGTACGCGATGGTGAAGGCCGCGGCCGCCTCGGGCGATCTGGACGAGAGCGCCGCTGCGCTCGAGGCGCTCACGGCGATGCGCCGTGCCGGTGCCGATGTGATCTTCACGTACTGGGCCAAGGACCTGGCGTCGTGGCTGTAGACAGCACCGATCTCTGGGCCCGGGCGCAGCGGCTGATCCCGGGCGGGGTCAACTCGCCGGTCCGCGCGATGAGGTCGGTCGGTATCGCTGAGCCGTTCTTCGCGGCGCGCGGCGAAGGGGCGTACCTCGTGACGACCGACGGTCGCAGACTGATCGACTGGGTCCAGTCCTGGGGGCCGCTCATCTTCGGGCATGCCGACCCGGAGACGATCGAGGCCGTGCGGCTTGCCGCCCTCGACGGAACCACGTTTGGCGTCGGTACCGAGCGCGAGGTCGAGCTCGCCGCCGAGATCGTCGATGCCGTCCCGTCCGTCGAGATGACCCGTCTTGTCTCCTCAGGCACCGAGGCCGCAATGTCTGCGCTTCGGCTCGCCCGCGCCTTCACTGGCCGCAGCAAGGTGCTCAAGTTCGCGGGCGCCTACCACGGGCACGCAGATCCGTTCCTCGCCGAGGCAGGGTCGGGTCTGGCCACGCTCGGGCTTCCGTCGTCACCCGGCGTCCCGCCGTCGGTTGTCGCCGACACCGTCGTCGTGGCCTACAACGAGATCGACCAGGCCGCCGCGGCCTTCGCCCGGCACAGCGAGGATCTGGCCGCCGTCTTCGTCGAGCCCATCGCCGGGAACATGGGGTGCGTCCCGCCGGCACCCGGCTTCCTTCAGGCGCTGCGTGCGCTCTGCGACGCCTCCGGGGCGCTACTCGTCTTCGACGAGGTGATCAGCGGGTTTCGCGTCGGCCGCGGTGGAGCGCAGGAGCGGCTCGGCGTGCATCCCGACCTGACGATCCTCGGCAAGATCGTCGGCGGAGGTCTGCCGCTCGCGGCGTTTGGCGGGCGGGCGGACGTGATGTCGCGCCTGGCGCCGGCCGGAGACGTCTATCAGGCCGGGACGCTCTCGGGGAATCCCCTTGCGACTGCAGCCGGCCTCTCGGTGCTCCGACGGCTCCGCGACCGCGCGGTCTACGACGAGCTCGAACGCCGGGCAGAGCGACTCGAGGCAGGGCTCGCGCCGTTTGGGCGCGTCCAGCGCGTCGGTGCCATGCTCACACTCTTCACCGGCGCCGACCCGGTCATACGGTTCCAGCAGCTCGACACCGAGCGCTACGCCGAGCTGTTCCGCCGCCTGCTCGAGCGCGGGATCTACGTCGCGCCCAGCCAGTACGAGTGCCTCTTCCCGTCGCTTGCCCATGGCAACGACGAGATCGACGCCACGATCGAGGCCGTCGGTGAGTTCCTCGGACGCTGAGACGATCGCGGCCGACGCTCTCAAGGAGAGCCCGCTCTGGGCCTCCGCGCTGCGTCGCGAGCCCGACTGGGAGCCTGTCTTCTCTCCGCTTGCCCCACCGGCGCTCTCCCTCGGTGTCGAGACGATCTACGAGGCCTACCTCGTGCACTACGGCCATTCCCGGCTCTTCGAGCGTGGGGAGGCGAGCGAGCAGATCCTGCTGGGGGACTACCTCTACGCCCACGGGCTCGTACGGATCGCCCGCAGCGGCGGCGTCGAGGCCGTCTCGGCCATGGCCGAGCTGATCTCACGGTGCGCGTCGCTGCGTGCCGCAGGGGAGGACGGGGACGGCTACGCGTGGATCGAGGCGACACGGACACTTGGTGGCAGCGCCGACGACGAGCAGATCGCCGGAGCTCTCGCCCGCCATTTGGCTAGAGTCGCGCCGTGATCTTCGACGCCGCAGCCGATGGGAAGCACGTCCTCACCGCGATGCTCGTCGTCGCGCTGCTCTTCCTCGCGGTCATCGCCCTCGGCGAGTTCGTGCGGGCGTCGAACCATCGCCGCCGCGCCCGCCGCCCGCGCCCGTACTAGCGTCGGCTCGCTCCGGCTGTCTGGAGCGGCACCCCCTGATGGTCGCCTAGACTCGGCTGCCCATGGGGCTTCCTGCCGACCTTCGCGAGTGGATCGCGCTCCTTGAGCGCGAGGGGGAGCTGCACCGCGTCACCGTTCCGGTCGACCCGCACCTCGAGATGACGGAGATCGTCGACCGTACCGTGAAGGCGGGCGGGCCGGCACTCCTCTTCGAGCGCCCGAAGGGCAGCTCCCACCCGCTGCTAATCAACCAGTTCGGCACGGAGCGGCGGATGTGTCTCGCGTTCGGCGTCGAGCATCTGGACGAGGTCGGAGCCAGGCTCGCCGACGTGCTCGAGATGCAGCCTCCCGACGGCCTCGTGGAGAAGATCCGCGGGCTGAAGCAGCTCAAGACGATCGCCGACTCCCGCCCCAACAGCGTCCGCAAGGGCGTCTGCCAGGAGATCGTGCTCCGGGGAGACGAGGTCGACCTCGGCCTGCTCCCCGTTCAGACGGCCTGGCCCAACGACGCAGGCCCGTTCATCACGCTCCCCGCGGTGATTACCCGCGACCCGCGCACGGGCCAGCGGAACGTCGGGATGTACCGGATGCAGGTCCTCGGTCCACAGTCGACCGGGATGCACTGGCAGCTCCACAAGGACGGCCGCGCCGACTACCTGTCGACGGACGGTCGCCTCGAGGTCGCGGTCGCGATCGGCCTCGATCCGATCACCGCCTACAGCGCGAGCGCGCCGCTGCCCAAGCACATCGACGAGTTCATGTTTGCCGGCTTCCTGCGCGGCGAGGCTCTTGATGTCGTCCGTGGTGTCACCGTCGACATCGAGGTTCCTGCGAGCGCCGAGATCGTTCTCGAGGGGTACGTCGAACGCGGCGACACGGCGATCGAAGGCCCCTTCGGCGACCACACGGGCTTCTACACGGCGGCGGAGCCCTTCCCCGTCTTCCACGTCACCGCAATGACGATGCGCCGCGACGCGATCTACCCGTCGATCATCGTCGGCAAGCCCCCGGCCGAGGATGCCTGGCTCGGGAAGGCAACCGAGCGGATCTTCCTGCCCGCGGTCCGGACGACCCTGCCGGAGGTCGTCGACTACGACCTGCCCGTCGCCGGCGCGTTCCACAACTGCGTGATCGTGTCGATTCGCAAGGCCTACCCCGGTCACGCTCGCAAGGTCATGCACGCGATCTGGGGGCTCGGGATGCTCTCACTCTCGAAGGCCGTCATCGTCGTCGACGCGCACGTCGATCCGCACGACTACGCCGCCGTGGCGTTTTACGCGGGGGCCAACGTCGACCCTGCGCGGGACGTCGTCATCGCCGACGGTCCGGCCGACCACCTCGATCACGCGACCGTCCGGCAGTTCATCGGCGGGAAGCTCGGCATCGATGCGACGAACAAGCTTCCAGAGGAGGGAGCGCGCGCGTGGCCCGACGAGATCGAGATGAGCGCGGAGGTGCGTGCGCTCGTCTCCGAACGCTGGTCAGAGTACGGTTTGCCGCCGCATGACGGATCCCCCGGCAGAACTCGGCGCGATTCGTCATAGTTCGCCTCCGTTGTTTCAGCTGCCACAAGGTCGGGTAAGCCGACCTTGTGCTAGTTGTTGCGAAGAAGCGACTTGATATCGAGCCGTGAACACCCGCATGCTCCCGCCCCCAGCCTTTGGCCGGTGGGCTTTGCCGTGGGCGTGGTCATCCTGCTGGTAGGGCTCGTCGTCTCGACGACCGTCGTCGCAGTCGGCGCAGCGATCGCCGTCGCCTTCACGTTCCTCTGGGTGCGCGACATCTCGCGCCGCCGCGGGCTCACGGACGTCGTTGCCGTGGAGCCGGAGACGAGCGAGGAGTCGGAGGATGAGGCAGAGCATCCGACCTCGCACGAGCTCTACTCGCGCTCGGTGTTCCTCGAGCTCTCAACGCTCGGACTGGGCGGCGTGGTCGGTGGCCTCGTCTCCGTGCCGGCTCTCGGCTTCATGCTTGCGCCGTCGTTCCTCAAGCAGGGCGTCAAGGACACCGACGTCGGGCCGGTCGACGGCTTCCCGCTGAACAAGTTCGTCGTTGCGACCTACACGTCCGATCCGGAGCTTGGCAAGGTCTCACGCCGCGCCGCTTTCGTCCGCAACAACGGGATGCTCGGGAGCCAGCCGAGCTTCGCGATCCTCTCCAGCCGCTGCGTGCACCTCGGCTGCCCGGTGCAGCCGAACGGCCCCACGGTCGGCGACGAGCAGCAGTACCAGGACGTCACGCTCCAGACGTACCTCCCGTCAGGCTTCGGCTGCCCGTGCCACGGCGGCCAGTACGACACCGAGGGCAACCGCACCGCGGGCCCGCCGGTCCGCGCACTCGACCGCTACTCGTTCTCCGTGCGCAAGGGCCACCTCTTCATCGGCGCCCCCTTCTCCGTCTCGCATGTCGAGGGGACAGGCCCCGATGCGTTGATCCACAAGTGGACGTACGCGTTCCCCGGCCAGCACGTCGACGGCATCGAGTCCTGGCTCTACCCGATCCAGCCGCCCCGCTGATGGCAAAGCGCAACGTCAGCCGTTACGACCGGATCATGTATCCGGTCGACTGGATCGAGGAGCGCTCGGGCGTTGTCGGCGCCGTCAAGTACTTCCTCTTCCGCAAGGTGCCGGGCGACATCAACTGGTTCCAGACGCTCGGCTCGGCAACGCTGACCGCCTTCATCGTCCAGGCGCTCACCGGGGTGATCCTCGCGATGTACTACGACCCGAGCGCTACGGGTGCGTACCCCTCGATCCAGCACATCACCAACGACCTCTTCGCCGGCTGGCTCGTGCGCGGCATGCACCGCTGGGGCGCCTCGATGTTCATCGTGCTCATGTTCCTCCACATGGGCCGCGTGTTCCTGTTTGGCGCCTACAAGTACCCGCGTGAGCTCAACTGGATCATCGGTGTGCTCCTGCTCGCTCTGGGCCTCGCCGAAGGCTTCACCGGCTACCTGCTGCCGTGGGATCAGACGGCCTACTGGGCGACGACCGTCGGCATCAACCTGAACGGCACCGCGCCGTTCCTCGGCCCGTTCATCGCGCAGTTCCTCCAGGGTGGTGCGTTCATCAACGGCGGGACGATCAGCCGGTTCTATGCGATCCACATGCTTGTGCTGCCATCGGTGATCGGCGGCCTGATCGCGATCCACATGTACCTCGTGATCCGCCTCGGCGTCACGTCGCCGCCGTGGTCGAAGGAAGCTGCCGGTAAGGGTTCGCTCGGCAAGGCACCCAAGAAGGGCGGCCGTTCGGGCCTGACCCGTCCGCGGCGCCGTGGAGGCCCGAATGGCTAGCGACCGCATCGCCGAACGCCAGAAGGTCTTCAAGCAGTACAAGGAAGACGTTCAGGAGCGGGGGAAGCCGTTCTATCCCTACGCGATGCTCCACGACACGATCATGTCAATGATCGTCGTGATCATGATCATCGGGCTCGCGACGATCTGGAAGTTCACGACGCCGGGAGATCACAACGGCCTCGACGTGCACGGCGTCGCTGAGGGCCAGTCCGGCTGGCTCGGGCCGCTGATGGATGAGCCCGCCGACCCGGGGACGATCAGCTTCGTTCCGCGGCCCGACTGGTACTTCTACTTCCTCTTCTATCTCCTCCGGGTCTTCAAGTGGCCGGAATCGGTCATTCTCGGCACCGTCGGCGTTCCGACGATCTGCGTGCTGCTCCTGATCGCGATGCCGTTCATCGACCTCCGAGCAGAGCGGCGGCCGCTGCGCCGTCCGGTCGCGATGGTCGCGGCGGTTCTCTCGATCATCTCGATGGGTGTGCTCACCTACAAGGGTGCCGTCGCGAAGGAGGCTCTTGGGTCGGAGCTCGTCGTCGACGTTCCGGTCTGGGCCGCCAAGGAGGGTTACACCGGAAACAAGCAGGCGCTCGCGGGCGCGAGGCTCTACGCTGTCGCAGGCTGCGCGAACTGCCACACCTACAACGGTGCGGGCGGCGCGAACCTCGGCGCCCCCGACCTCACCGACGAGGGTGCGCGCAACCGCGGCATCGCCTTCCAGGTGCAGCATCTCAAGTGCCCGAGCTGTGTGACCAAGGGCAGCGCGATGCCAGGCTTCTCCGGTCTTGGCGACGACAACCTGCAGGCTCTGGCGGTCTTCCTCGAGGCCTCCAAGGGCGGGTCGAAGTAGCTCTGCGGCTGGCCTACGTCGGCGCGTAGGCTTTGGGGTACGGGTGCGGATCTTCGTCGGGATCACAGGCGGGTCGGGAGCGCTCTACGCGAAGCGACTCATCGAGACGCTCGCCTCAACAGGGTCTGAGGTCGGCGTGTGCGCGTCGGGCGCCGCGATCCAGGTCCTGGCAACCGAGCTCTACGCCGATGCACGGCTCTCACGCGATGAGGTGCTCTCGCGCCTCGTCGAGGGTGCAGGTGGATCGGTCACGATCCACGATCCCACCGACTGGTACTCGCCCTACGCCTCCGGGTCGGCGAGGATCGACGGGTACGTCATCTGCCCGTGCTCGAGCGGGACGCTCGGGACGCTCGCCTCGGGAGCGAGTCACAACCTCATCCATCGCGCCGCCTCCGTCGCCCTCAAGGAGGAGCGCAAGCTCGTGCTCTGCCCGCGCGAGACGCCGATGTCGCTCATCCACCTTGAGGCGATGGTGACGCTCCGGCGCGCGGGCGCAACGATCTTGCCGCTCTCGCCGGGCTTCTACCACGGTGCCGACACGGTCGACCAGCTCGTGGACTTCATGGTCGCGCGCGTGCTCGACCAGCTGAAGATCGATCACACGCTCGTCCCCCGCTGGGGTCAGGAGGACGCATGACGCTTGCGCCCGACGCCGTGCGCGCGATGTTCGATCGGATCGCGCCGGTCTACGACGCGATGAACCGCGTCATGACGGCCGGCCTCGACGGCCGCTGGCGCCGGATCGCCGCCGACGCCGTGGTATCGCCGGGTGACCGTGTGCTCGATGGTGCCTGCGGCACCGGTGACTTTGCTCTCGCCGACCTGCGCGCCGGTGCCGGTGCCGTAACAGGAGTCGACTTCTCGGCGCCGATGCTCGAGCGCGCACGGCGGAAGAGCGCCGAGATCGAGTGGGTCCGCGGCGACCTCCTCGCGCTGCCGTTCGCCGATGGGAGCTTCGACGCAGCGACCGTCGGCTTCGGGGTGCGCAACCTGGCTGACCTCGAGCTGGGAATCCGCGAGCTGCGCCGGGTTCTCCGCCCGGGCGGACGCCTCGCGATCCTCGAGATCACCCAGCCTCGAGGGCCGCTGCGGCCGTTCTTCTCGCTCTGGTTCGATCGTCTCGTGCCCCTGTTCGGGAGAGTCCTTCCGGGCGGCGCGGCCTACACGTACCTCCCGGCGTCCGTGCGGCGGTTTCCACCGGCTGAGGAGCTCGCTGCGCTGCTTGAACGGGCAGAGTTCTCCGACGTGCGCTTCAGACTCTTCGCAGGCTCGATCGTTGCCCTTCACACGGGGACGGCGTGATGGCCGCGATCGCGTCGGTCGACACCACCCCGGGCCTCGCTGCGTTCATGGTCGACCTCGACGCTCGCCTCGTTCAGGCGGTGGGGCGCCGACCCGGGTTCGCAGCTTCCGTTGCGGGCGAAGCGCTGGCTGCCGGAGGCAAGCGGCTGCGGCCGTTGCTCTGCTTCCTCTCTGCCGAGAACGGCACACCGATCGCCGAAGGCGTCGCGGTGGAGCTCGTCCACATGGCGACGCTCGTCCACGACGACCTCGTCGACGGCGCCCGGATGCGCCGCGGGGTCGCCTCTGCCTGGTCGGTCTTCGGCCCCGGTGCGGCGCTCTCTGCCGGCGACTACCTCTTTGCCTGTGCATTCGCGGAACTGGCGGCGACCGGTGATGCGGCTGCGGTCGCGACGCTTGCCGAAGCCTGTCTCTCGCTCGCCCGCGGCGAGGCGATGCAACGCAGTCAGACCCATCGGCCCGAGACGACGATCGAGGACTACCTCGAGCGGTGCGCGCTCAAGACCGGGAAGCTGTTCGAGGCGGCGTGCCTCCTCGGTTCGGGCGGCGATCCGGCCCTCGGCTCCTACGGCCTCTCCCTGGGGATCGCCTTCCAGATCGCCGACGACATCCTCGACTGCGCCGGCCAGACACAAGAGACCGGAAAGATTCCGGGCACCGACCTCCGCGAAGGAACCCCGACGATGCCGCTTCTTCTGGCAGCGCAGCAGGACGAGATCGTCCGGGCGGCGCTCGCCGGCGGGCCGCTCGACGGCGCCCTCGTTCGCGTCGCGGGTACGGACGCGCTGGCTCGCTCCCGAGAGGAGGCCCTCGACTACGCTGCCAAGGCGCGATCGTTTCTCGTCGGTGATGCCTACCGGGCAGAGCTCGAAGCCCTGACCTACGCCGTCGTCGATCGCGCAAGCTGATGGCGATCGCGGTCGACACAACACTCGAACGGATCCGCGACAAGGTCGAGGCCGGCGAGCGGCTCGATCTCGAAGACGGCCTCACGCTGCTCGAGTCCGACGACCTGCTCGCACTCGGCGAGCTCGCCGATCTCGCCCGACGGGTCCGCGGCGGCGACGACCGCGTCTACTTCATCCAGAACGTCTATTTGAACCAGACGAACGTCTGCCGCGTGAAGTGCAAGTTCTGCGCCTTCGCCGCCACCCAGAAGCAGGAGAAGGCCTACACGCTCACCCCGGATGAGCTCGTTGCCGACGCTATCGCGCAGCGGAAGCTGACCCCGTTCACCGAGATCCACATGGTCAACGGCGAGAACCCGCACATCGGTTTCGAGAGCTACGTCGAGGCGATCGGGAAGCTCCACGACGCGCTCCCGGATGTCTTTCTCAAGTGTTACACCGCGTCCGAGATCCACCACATGACGACGCTGTCAGGCCTCACACACGTGGAGGTGCTGCGCGAGCTCAAGGACGCCGGCCTCGGCGCGCTCACCGGTGGCGGCGCCGAGATCTTCGCCGACCGCGTGCGGCGGATCGTCGCGCCGGGCAAGGAGCACCCCGACATCTGGTTCCACGTCCACGACGCGGCCCACCGGATGGGGATCCCGACACACTGCACCCTGCTCTACGGCCACGTCGAGACCTACGAGGAGCGGATCGACCATCTCCTTCGGCTCCGCGACCAGCAGGACCGCACCGGCGGTTTCCTTGCCTTCATCCCCCTTGCGTTCCATCCCGAGAACACGGTCTTCGAGCGTCGTGGCTTCCAGTTCCAGACCGGCGCCGCCGACCTGAAGATGCTCGCCGTCTCACGGCTGATGCTCGACAACATCGCCAACATCAAGGCGTACTGGATCTCCCTGACGATGCCGGTCGCCCAGGTCGCACTCCACTTTGGCGCCAACGACGTCCAGGGGACGCTCGTCCGCGAGGAGATCTTCAAGGCGGCCGGTGCGACGACCGGGACCGAGCAGAAGCTCGACGAGCTCGTGCGAGTGGTGCGCGCCGCGGGCCGGATCCCGGTGCAGCGCGACACGCTCTACAACGAGATCCGTCGTTGGGACGCCTGAGATGAACACCGCGGAAGCGTCGCCCATGCTGAAGATCGGACGGATCTCCTACGCCAACATGGCGCCGGTCTTCTACCGCGTCGATTCGGAGTTCGAGGAGATCACCGGCGTTCCGACAGAGCTGAACCGCCGGCTCGTCGCGGGCGAGCTCGATGCCGCCCCGATCTCGTCGATCGAGTACGCCCGTCATGCCGACACGCTGCGGCTCCTGCCGCGTCTCTGTGTCTCGTCAGAGGGGGCGGTCGACTCGATCCAGCTCGTCTCGCGTCTCCCGCTCGACAAGATCCGCACCGTGGGCATCACGCCGGAGTCGGCGACGTCGGTCGTGCTGACGAAGGTGCTCGTGCCGGACGCGATCCACGTGGCGCTCGGCGAGGACGCCGACGCGAGGCTACTGATCGGCGACGCGGCGCTTCGCTCCGCCTTCGAGGATCCGACGCCGCACTACGATCTCGGTCGACTCTGGCTCGAGCGCACGGGGCTGCCGATGGTCTTCGCCGTCTGGGCTGCGCCCGATCCGGCGCATCCCGATCTGGCCGCCTTCGAGGACGCGCTGGTCGCCTCTGTCCGCGCGGCTCGCTCCGAGCCGGAGGCGCTCGCCTACGAGGCCTCGGCCGTGTACGGCTATCCCGCCGGGTTCCTTGCCCGCTACTTCGAGAAGCTCCGCTACCGGTTCGGCCCGCGAGAGCGCGCCGGCCTCCACGCCTTCCTCGAGCTCGCCCACGAGGTCGGCGAGCTTGACGAGATTCCCGAGCTCCGCTTCGTCAACGCCCCCGCCACCGTTTGATGGCCGTCACGACGACACCCACCGCCGAGATCCTTGACAAGGCTCTCGGCGGCGAACGGATCACCCCCGCCGACGCGGTTGCGCTGCTCGAGTCACGCGACCTCCTCGCTGTTGGGCGCGCAGCCAACGAGCTCCGGGCCCGCCGAACGGACCCGAATCGCATCACGTTCATCGTCGATCGCAACCTCAATTACACGAACATCTGCGTCACCGACTGCGACTTCTGCGCCTTCTACCGCAGCCCCGGTGACCGCCGCGAGGGGTACCTGCTCCCGAAACCGGTCATCTTCAAGAAGATCGAGGAGACGCTCGAGCTTGGCGGCACCGGCGTCCTGATGCAGGGCGGCCACCATCCCGACCTCGGGATCGAGTACTACGAGGACATGTTCCGCTCGATCAAGGAGCGGTACAAGATCCACCTGCACGCGCTCTCCCCACCTGAGATCCAGCACATCGCGCGGCACTCGAGGATCCCGATCCCCGATGCACTCTCGCGCCTGCGTGACGCCGGGCTCGACTCGGTGCCGGGCGGCGGCGGCGAGATCCTCGTCGACCGTGTCCGCAAGATCATCGCGCCAAAGAAGACGAAGTCGGCCGAGTGGCTCGGGGTGATGCGCCACGCGCACCGGCTCGGGATGTCGACGACCGCGACGATGATGTACGGCCACGTCGAGACGCTTCCGGAGCGGGTCGAGCACATGCGCCTGATCCGCGAGCTCCAGGACGAGACCCGTGGCTTCCGCGCGTTCATCTCCTGGACGTTCCAGGACGACGGCAACCGGCTCGGCGCTCTCGTACCACCCGAGACGATGCCCACGTCGTTCGACTACCTCCTGACGCAGGCGGTCTCCCGGATCTTCCTCGACAACGTCGATCACATCCAGTCGAGCTGGGTGACGCAGGGCATGAAGATCGGTCAGATCGCCCTCGAGTTCGGCGCCGACGACCTCGGCTCGATCATGATCGAGGAGAACGTCGTCTCGGCTGCCGGCACGACCTACCGGGCCACGACCGACGACTTCGTTCGCACGATCAAGGGCCTCGGCAAGATCCCGGTGCAGCGCGACACGCTCTACCGCGACGTCCGCGTCTGGGACTGACCCTCGCCCCTTACAGATCCTTCGCGGCTGTCGGCTAGCCTCACGGCGGGCATGTTCCGCCTCCTTCGAGTCATCCCGGGCGTCTTGCCGCTCGCAGCTTCGCTCGCCGTGCCCGCGTTTGCGCAGGCGCCTGTGCAGCTGCTTCCGAACGTCACCTACGAGAAGCAGGTGCAGTTCACCCCACATGGCCCCGTCGCGATCTCGGTGATCACCGGGCCCGCGCCGACAGGGCTCTACACCGTCGCACCCGTGCTCGGTGGCGGCACGGTCTCCGGCACGCGCCAGACGCTCACCCAGCTCGAGCGCGACGCCGCGGTTGGTGCCACCACCGCGGGAATCAACGGTGACTTCTTCAACTCGAGCAACGGCCAGCCTGTCGGGCTCGTCGTTCAGGCAGGCGCGATGACCCGCGGGCCATCGGCCGCACGCTCGTCGATCGGCTTCGACTCGAACGGAACCATGCACGTCGCGCGCTTCTCGTTCAACGGGACATGGCAGGGGGCCGGCCAGCGCCGCCCGCTCGCTGCCGTCAACCAGAAGCCGCAACGCAACCAGGTGGTGCTCTTCACCTCCGCCTGGGGTGCCGCCACCCCTGCGCTTTCCTCGAGTGCCGCGGTCGCCCTCTTCGACACGTTTCCCGCTGCAGGAGTCAACAAGGACATCAGCGCCCCGGTCACCGTGACACCCGACCCCGGCCAGATCCTGATTCCGACAGGCGGAGCGGTGCTCGTCGCAACCGGGACGGCTGCGACGAAGCTGCAGGCCGACGCGCCTGTCGGGACGAACGTGACCGTCCGGCTGAACCTGCCAAGCTCATGGGCCAGCGTCGTCTCGGGTGTCGGCGGCGGGCCCTTGCTCGTCCGCGGCGGGAAGGCGGTCTTCCACACGAACGAGAATTTCGACGCCGGGCAGCTGACCGCGCACGATGCGCGCGCCGGGGTTGGTCAGCTTGCCGACGGCCGGGTTGTTCTCGTTGCGGTCGACGGCGGCCGTCCCGGCTACAGCGTCGGGATGACCACTTACGAGCTAGCGCAGACGATGGTGCGTCTCGGGTGCGTCACCGCGGCGGGACTCCAGTACGGCAAGTACGTCACGGCAGCGTTCGACGGCCAGCTCCTCAACCGGCCGAGCGACCAGGGCGGGGAGCGCGCGGTGAAGGAGGGTCTGCTGTTCGAGTACTTCGGCGTCTATGCGCCGCCTCCGTCGGTTCCCGTCGTCACGCGGCGTGGCTCGGCTGCGAGCGAGCAGCTCTCGTATCGTCTCCTCCGGCCGTCGAACGTCACGGCGGCCGTGGTCGGCCCGAACGGTACGAGCCATCAGATCGACACCGGGGCGAAGCAGCCCGGGACGTACACGTTCACCGGGGCCGCGTTCGATAGCGAGGGGGCCTGGCACTGGAACGTCCAGGCGACCGACGACCTTGGCCGCGTCTCGACCGCCGACCGGTCGTTCTCCTACGACCTCACACTCTCCTCCGTCAAGGTGTCCGCGGCGGTGACGGCCTCGGCGGGACTGAAGGCGGGGGTCACGCTCGCCCGCCCCGCCTCTGTGTCCGTTCAGATCGTGACAGCAGGCGGCGTGCTCGTCGCCACGGTTCCCGCGGTGCAGCTCCAGGCGGGCGCGCAGAGCGTCACCTGGAATGGGAAGACCACGAGCGGCGGATCCGCACCCGCGGGGTCGTATCTCGCCCGCATCAGCGCGGTGAGCGCGATCGGGACAGTCACCACCTCCGCGCCGTTCCGCCTCCACCGATAAGGTCCCGGTTGTGACCTCGTTCCTCGCCCACCACGGGCTCTGGGCCGTGTTCGTGCTGATGGCGATCGACGCCGTCTTCCCGGCGGCAAGCGAGCTTGTGATGCTCTACGCCGGCGCGCTCGCGTCGGGAGCGCTTGCGCACTCGTTGAACGTCTTCGGTTCGGAGCAGACCGGCGCTGGCGCCTTCGTCGCGGTCGCTCTCGCGGGCAGCATCGGGTACCTGCTCGGTGCGATCGGAGGCTGGGCGATCGGCCGGTACGGCGGCCGCCGTCTCGTCGAGCGTCACGGCCGCTGGCTGCACCTGACAACCGAGCGGCTCGACAAGGCCGAGCGCTGGTTCGAGCGCTGGGAGGACTCCGCTGTCCTCGTCGGCCGCATCACGCCGGTCGCGCGGAGCTTCGTCTCCATTCCGGCAGGGATCTTCGAGGCGCCGCTGCTGCGCTACACCGTCCTGACCGCGCTCGGAAGCGCGATCTGGTGCTTCGCCTGGGCCGGTGCCGGCTGGGGTCTCGGCGCCAGCTGGGAGGGCGTCCACAAGGGATTCCGCTACGTCGACTACGCGGTCGTGGCGGGAATCCTCGCCGTCGCGGCGTACTGGTTCCTCCGACGCCGTCGGTCCCCCTAACATTGGACATCGTGGCCCCGATCCCGCACGTTGATGTGAAGGCGCAGTACTCGCCGCTGATCCCGGAGCTTGAGGCTGCGTTCGCACGGACCCTCGAGACGGGTCGGTTCATCTTCGGCCCCGAGGTCGAAGGATTCGAGCGCGAGGCGGCCGAGCACCTCGGCGTGCAGCAGACGATCGGGGTCGCCAACGGCACCGACGCGCTCGTTCTCGTGCTCGAGGCGATGGAGATCGGCAGCGGCGACGAGGTGATCTGCCCGGCCTTCACCTTCTACGCAACCGCCGAGGCGATCGCGCGGGTCGGTGCGACCCCGGTGTTCGTCGACATCGACCCGACCAGTCTCAATCTCGACCCTGCCGAGGTCGCCCGCCGGATCACGGCGAAGACGAAGGCGATCATGCCCGTGCACCTGTTCGGCAGGCCGGCCCCGATCGATGCGCTCCGCGGCTTCGGTCTGCCGATGATCGAGGACTCCGCGCAGGCCTTCGGCGCGGCAGGGATCGCGACGAGCATCGCATCGACCTTCAGCTTCTTCCCGACCAAGAACCTGTTCGCGCTCGGTGACGGCGGGCTCGTCGCTGCGAATGACCCGGATCTCGCCGAGCGCGTGCGCATGCTGCGCTTCCATGGCTCCAAGAGCAAGAAGTTCTTCGAGTACGTCGGGATGAACTCGCGGCTCGACGCGCTCCAGGCGTCGATGCTCCGGATCTTCTTGCCGCACCTCGACGGCTGGAACGCCGCGCGCCGCACGGCGGCAGCGCGCTACGACGCTCTCGGCCTCGGGGAGATCGCCGAGCTGCCGATCGACGAGCCGGGCCACGTCTACCACATGTACTGCATCAGAACCCCCGAGCGGGATCTGCTCGCTGCGGCACTCGCGGAGGCCGAGATCGGCTTTGCCTCCTACTACGATCCGCCGCTGCACCTGCAACCGGCTCTCGCCTTCCTCGGCGGCGCTGCAGGCGACCTGCCGGAGACCGAGAAGGCCGCGCGGGAGAACCTCTGCCTGCCGATGTGGGGCGGAATCACGGAGGAGCAGCAGATCCGGGTCGTCGACGTGCTCAGAAAGGCGTCGAGGCTCACCAAGGCGTGATCTCGCTCCCGGTCAACCGGCACCGCCTCTGGCAACTGTTCGCCGACGCGCTGCTGATCACCGCT
The DNA here is from genome assembly GCA_037142875.1 of Actinomycetes bacterium. Taxonomy (GTDB): domain Bacteria; phylum Actinomycetota; class Thermoleophilia; order Gaiellales; family Gaiellaceae; genus PALSA-600. The sequence continues at coordinate 486,935 of JBAWZV010000001.1, forward strand.
GCCTGGCGGTTGACGTTCTTCCTCCGCTTCGACCAGACCGTCCCGCCGTTCTACCGGCACCTGCTCTCCTGGCGAGTCTTTGCGCTCGTCGTGGCGGTCAAGCTCACCGTCTTCGTCATCTTCGGCTTCTACCACCGCTGGTGGCGGTACGTCTCGACGCGTGACATGTGGGGAGCGGCGCGCGGCGTCACGGCTGCCTGCCTCCTCTCCGACCTCATCCTCTACGCCTTTCCGCCGGCACATACCGCGCGGCTGCCGCGGTCGATCGTCACCGTCGACTTCCTCCTCCTGCTGGCGTTCGTCGCCGGCTCACGTCTCCTTGCCCGGTCGCTGATCGAGCGTCCGAAGACCGGCCTCGTCGCCCACGGCAAGGAGGTGCTGATCGTCGGCGCCGGCAACGCGGCCGACCTGCTGATCCGCGAGCTGCAGCGAAACCGCGCGCTCAACTACACCCCGATCGGCTTCGTCGACGACGATCCGCGCAAGAAGGACATGCGCATTCACGGAATCCGCGTGCTCGGAACGACGAACGATCTCAAGCACATCCTTCGCGACAACCACCCCGACGAGGTGCTGATCGCGATGCCGTCGGCCCCGGGTGACGTCCGCCGCAAGATCGTCGAGCTGACCCGCGCCGAGGGGATTCCCGTCAAGACGCTGCCGGGCCTCTACGAGCTGATCTCGGGGGACCTCAGCCTCGCCGGGCAGATCCGCCCCGTCCAGGTCGAGGACGTGCTTGGACGCGAGCAGGTCGAGGTCGACCTCGCCGCCATCGCCGCCTACGTCCGCGACCGGCCGGTGCTGGTCACTGGCGCGGGTGGGTCAATCGGCAGCGAGCTCTGTCGCCAGCTTGCCCGGCTCGGCGTCGCCCGCCTGATCCTCGTCGATCAGGGCGAGTCGGCGCTCTACGAGATCGAACGCGAGCTCGTCGACGAGCGCGACTTCCCCGCCGCGATTCCCGTCCTCGCCGACTGCGGTGACCGCTCGAAGATGCGGCTTGCCTTCGAGCGATACCGGCCGGCTGTCGTCTTTCACGCCGCCGCCTACAAGCACGTCCCGATGCTCGAAGCGAACCCGCTCCAGGCGGTCACCAACAACGTCCTAGCGACACGGACGATCGCCGAGGTCGCGGTCGAGTACGGCGTCGAGCGCTTCGTGATGATCTCCACCGATAAGGCCGCGAACCCGAAGAACCTTCTCGGCCAGTCAAAGGCCGTCTGTGAGTGGATCGTCGAGTCCTTCGCGCTGCGTGATGACGTCGACACCCGCTTCGTCGCTGTGCGCTTCGGCAACGTGCTCGCCTCGTCCGGCTCGGTGATCCCGATCTTCCGGCGCCAGATCGAGCGAGGCGGGCCGATCACCGTCACCCACCCCGAGATGACCCGGTTCTTCATGACGATCCCCGAGGCGTCATCGCTCGTCGTCCAGGCCGGCGCGATCGGCGGTCGCGGCCACGTCTACGTGCTCGACATGGGGAAGCCCGTCAAGATCCTCGATCTCGCCCGTCAGATGATCGAGCTATCGGGCCGCACCGAGGAGCAGATCAAGATCGAGTTCACCGGTGCGCGTGCCGGTGAGAAGCTCCACGAGGAGCTCTGGAACGAGGGCGAGGAGGTCGGCCCGACCGGCCACCCCAAGATCTGGCGCGCCGCCCGCGCGCAGATCGACGGTGCCTGGCTGGACGAGCAGCTTGCCGAGCTCGAGCGTCTCGTTGCCGAGGCTGACACGCTCGGCGTCACGGCGAAGCTGAAGACGATGATCGACGGCCCTGTCCGGATCGGCCGGGCTGTGCTCGAAGACACGCTGCACTGACGCCGCGGCGTTCCACTCTCGTTGCGCCTCGCGGCGCGGCGCGCTCCGGGCCTGTCGATACCGTGGGCCAGTGGAGGTTCTCGAAGGGCTGAACGACGAGCAGCGGCGCGCCGCCGAGGCGACGCGTGGGCCGGTGTGCATCCTCGCCGGCGCCGGGTCGGGAAAGACGACGACCGTCACGCGGCGGATCGCGTGGCAGGTCGTCTCGGGTGCGTTTCGCACTGAGCAGATTCTCGCCCTCACCTTCACCGACAAGGCCGCCGGTGTGATGAAGGCGCGGCTCCAGGCGCTCGGAGCCGGTGGTGTCGAGGCGCGGACGTTCCACTCGGCCGCTCTCGCACAGCTCCACCGACACAGCCCGGGGGCGGTTGGCCGGATCATGCCGGGCAAGGCGCTGCTCCTGCGCCAGATCGCAAACGGGCTGCCGAAGGCGTTTCGCTTCCGGCCGGCGGGCGACCTCGCCACCGAGATCGAGCGCGCAAAGGCGCGGAGGATCTCACCGGATGCCTACCTCGACTCGCTCGGTGGTCACGACACGCCGATCCCGCCCGATCTGATGCACTCGGTGTACCGCGAGTACGAGCGACGCAAGGCTGAGAAGGGAGAGCTGGACTTCGAGGACCTGCTCGAGCGCGCGATCCGGCTCTTCGAGGGCGACGAGGTCGCCCGCAACACCTTCCACGAGCGTTACCGAGCCTTCACCGTCGATGAGTACCAGGATGTCAACCTGCTCCAGCAGACGTTGCTCGACCTCTGGGTTGGCGACCGTGACGACCTCTGCGTCGTCGGGGACGACTACCAGTCGATCTACGCCTTCAACGGCGCCTCGCCGGAGTGGCTCCTCGATATGCCCAGGCGCTACCCGACCGCTGTCGTTGCGCGCCTCGAGCAGAACTACCGCTCGACCCCGCAGATCCTCGCGCTCGCTAACCGCCTCGTGCCGCTGCTCGGCGGCGCCGAGAAGACGCTGCACGCGACGCGGCCGCTGGGCTCGGAGCCGTCTATCGCCCCGCATGACTCCCCTGAGAGCGAGAACCGCGCGATCGTCGGCGAGATCCGGAGGCTTGTCGCGCTCGGCGCGACGCTTCCGGAGATGGCAATCATCTGCCGCACGAACTCACGCCTGGCCGACTTCGAAGAGGTGCTCCACGATGCCGGGCTCCCGTTCCAGGGCGCCTCGCTGCTCGAGCGCGACGCCGCCCGGCGGCTCCTGCGACTCCTCGAAGGCGACGGCAGAGCCGACGTCGCGGTGGGCGTGCATGCACTTGCCGCCGATGCCGGCTGGCTCCCGGTGTTGCCCGACCGTCTCGGCGACCGCGAGCAGACCCGCCAGGCCGACCTCGGCCGGCTCGTCAAGCTCGCCGAGGCGTTCGACGACGGGGAGCGCACACGCCGGGAGTTCGCCGCGGAGCTCCGGCGTCGTTTCGACCCGGGCGGGGAGGCGCTCCAGGGCGTCCAGCTTCTCACCTACCACCGTGCCAAGGGGCTCGAGTTCGACGTCGTGTTCCTGCCGCGACTCGAGGACAAGGAGCTGCCGTCGAAGCTCGCACGGACGGCCGAGGAGCAGGCCGAGGAGCGGCGCCTTCTCTACGTCGGCCTGACGCGCGCCCGGCGCCGTCTCGTCCTCTCGTGGTCGAAGGCGCCCTCACCCTTCCTGCGGGAGCTCGGCGTGGAGGCTGCGGCGCCCGCACCTGCGGCTGCACGCACGACAACCCGTCGCGAGGCGGTGACGAACGACGAGATGGGCTCGCCGCTCTACGCGGCTCTCACGGCCTGGCGCAAGAGCAGAGCGGCCCACGAGAACGTTCCCGCATACATCGTCTTCCACAACCGTGTCCTGGTGGAGATCGCCTCGATCCGGCCCCGCTCGCGCGCCGAGCTTGCCGGCATCCCCGGGGTTGGCCCGGCGAAGCTCGAGCGCTATGGCGACGACGTGCTCGGCGTGGTTGCCGACGCAGCCTAGGAGGCGGCAGAGAGCAGCAGGTCGAGCAAGACGGCGGGGTCGCGCCCGCTCGCCTCACCGGTTCCCGGCTCGCGCTTGCGCAGCTCGAGCGAGCTCGGATCGGCAAGCACCGTCAGCCGGCCGGTGCGGATGAGCGCCTCGTCGACGCCGCCAAGCAGGCCGCCGAACGTCGTGTAGACCGGTACGCCGAGTGCCACTGCCTCCCGGTTCATCGTCCCGCCCGAGGAGACGACGAGGTCGGCGGCGGCGATCAGGCTCTGCGCATCGACGGCCTGGTCGGGGACGATCACCGACGGGAGCGCCAGCGAGCGAACGTAGTCCCGCTGATCCTCCGTGCGTGGCAGGACAACCGCCTGCACCGCGTCGTTGTGGCCGAGCCGCTCGAGCGTCTGCGGGAAGAGCGGGTTTGCATGTCGGTGGTAGAGCGACACGTCCGGCGGCGGCCGCAGGACGACGATGACGCGTGCGGGATCGAGGCCGAGCGAGGGCAGCACGCCGGGATCCGGCTTGAATCCGGCGAGGTAGTACTCCTCCTTCAGGCCGGGGTAGCGCAGCAGCTTCGCCCCGGTCGCGCCGTAGCGCGCGAGCCGCTCCGGCGGAATCGTGTCGGGCACGACGACGCGCGTGGCGGCGCGGCAGCCGAGCTGATGCTGCAGCCAGGCGAACTCGTAGTCGAAGGTCGTTGCGCTCGGGATCCCGAGCGAGCGGGCCGTCATCGTCAGCTCGTGCGAGCCGTGCGCAAGGGCGATGTCGAAGCTGCGCCGTCGCGCGAACCGGCGAAGCGCCAGCAGGCGCCCGCCGAGCTGCCGGGCCTTGCCGGCCGCCGAGCGGCCGCCGTGATGGCCGAGGGCAGTCGCGCGCATGCCGTGCTGCTCGATCAGCTGCAGCGTCTGTCCGTAGTCGCGCGCCGTGATCTCGACCTCGTCGCCGCGCGCCTCGAGCAGCGCGACGAGCGGTCGGAAGACGAGCGGGTGCGCGCTCGCGGTCATATCGATCCAGACCCTCATCGCACCCCGTCTCCCCTCATCCCGGACACGCCCCGAGTGTATGCGCGCCTGTTGCCGGGGCGGCTAGGAGTGCGACGATGGCTCGGTGAAGAGCAGGCGCGCCGCGAACGGCGGCAGCCACCAGTTCCAGCGATCCAGCAGGCGCATGATCGACGGGACAAGGAGCGCCCGGATGATCGTCGCGTCGAAGATAATCCCGGCCGCGAGACCGATGCCGAACTGCTTGATGTCGACGCCGGGGCCCGATGAGAGCACGAAGAACGCGAACATCAGGACGAGCGCGGCGCTCGTCACGAGCTTGCCGGTGCGGGCGAGGCCGAGCGAGACGGCGTGGGGCGTATCGCCGGTCTCGTCGTAGGCCTCGCGCATCCGGGTGAGCATGAAGACCTCGTAGTCCATCGAGAGCCCGAAGAGGAAGGCGAAGATCATCAGTGGGATCCACGGGATGATCGACTGGGTTGCGTGGACGTTCCAGATCGCCATCGAGCCGTGGCCCTGCTGGAAGATGAAGACAATGATCCCGTAGGCCGCTCCGAGAGAGACGAGGTTGAGGATCACAGCCTTGAGCGCCAGAACGAGCGAGCGGAACGCGCGCGCGAGCAGGATGTAGGTGACGAGGATCACGAACCCGAGGACGTAGGGGAAGTTCGAGTAGACCGCCTTGACGAAGTCGCGCTCCTCGGCAGCGACACCGCCGAGCGTGGCGCCGCTGTTGCTGAGCTGGCCCTGAACCTGCGAGATGGTCGTTCGCACGGCCTTCGTTGCGCCGTCCTGCGCGGCGAACGCCTCGATCACCGTCGAGCCCTCCTTCGTCCAGGGTCGCGGCGCAGCCACGCCCGCAACGCCGGGCACTGCGCCGATCCGCTGGATCACCGGAGCGGGATCGGTGCCGGGGTTGATCAGGATGTCGAACGGCTTCATCACGCCGGGCGAGATCCCCGCGGCCGTGAGCGCGATCCGCCCGGACACGGCATCGCCGGTACCGGGCAGGTCCTTGGCCTGCGCTTCGCTCGGATTGAGCTGGAGGCCGTAGAAGAGCAGCACCGCCACGGCTGCGAGGCCGACGAGGCCGACCGCGACGGGGCGGCGCATGACGAGGTTTGCCCAGCGGCCCCACCAGCCGTCCTCGGGGTGGCCATCGTCGATCAGGCGCTTCGGCAGGACGCGGCCGCTATTGATGCGCGTGCCGAGCATCGCGAGCAGCGCCGGCAGCAGCGTGATCGATGCGAGCACGGAGACGGCCGGGATGAGCATGCCGCCGATGCCGATCGACCTGATGAAGGGGAGCGGCAGGATGATCATCGAGAGCAGGCCGACGGCCACGGTCGATCCGGACACGATCACCGAGCGTCCGGCGTGCGTCATCGTCTCGGCAATCGCCGTCTCGACGTCGGCGCCCTCACGCAGTTCGTCGCGGAAGCGGAAGATCATCAGGAGCGCGTAGTCGATCGCGACACCGAGCCCGACGAGCGCGATCAGGAACTGGACGATCACGGAGACGTTCGTGATGTACGTCAGCAGCCACACGAGCGTGAACGTGTTCAGAATCGATGCGATCGCGACGACGAGTGGCATCGCGACGGCGGGCAGTGTCCCGAACACGAAGAAGAGGATGATCAGCGCACCCAGGCCACCGACGAGCGCCTCCGTGAGCACGCTCGGCCCGCTACTCCCACCGGTCTGCGCCGCCTGGAGCGCGTCGCGCCCGGTGAGGTTGACCGTGACACCTGACGGCATCGCTGACCTGAGCGCCGCTCGAGTCGAGTCGAGGAACGTCTGGACGCCGAACTCCGGGACGCCCGCCGGGTAGATCGTTGCGAACATCGTGTGGCCATCGCTCGAGACGTACGCACGGCTCCCGCTGTTGAAGAACGAGCCGACCCGTGAACCCGGGTTCGCCTTCTGGGCGGCCGCGAGGGAGCCCTCGATGCCGACCTGCCTGGTGATGTCGCCTTCGCCGTGGAAGACCGCCACCATCGGCGCCTGCTCACCGTTCCCGAAGATGTGCAGGGTGCGCTGGTTCGTCTCGTACCCCGAGTAGCCGGGGATCGAGAACTGGGTCAGCCAGCGCTTCGAGACGGCGCCTGCCGAGTACGCGCCAAAAAGGGTCAGGACGACCCAGATTGCGACGACGATGCGGCGGCGACGGACGATCGTGTGTGCGAGGCGTTCGAGCACGTCGGCCAAGATAGCGGGGAGCTACGGGGTCAGGGGTGGCAGTTCGGGAACGCCGCCGCATCGAGCAGCCGATCCCGTACTCGTCGCTGCTAGACCTCCGGCAATGACGGTCGTTGGCATCGATCACGTCCAGATCGCGGCGCCTGCCGCCTGCGAGGATGAGGCGCGCTACTTCTACGGGTGGCTGCTCGGCATGGAGGAGATCCCGAAGCCCGAGGCGATCCGCGGGCGTGGCGGCTGCTGGTTTCGTGCGGGTGCGCAGGAGGTACACATCGGCGTCGAGGAGTCGTTTGCTCCCGCACGGAAGGCGCATCCGGGCTTCGTAGTGAGCGACCTCGCGGCCGTGCGGGAGCGGCTTCGCGCGTCGGAGACGCCGTATCTCGACGACACGAAGATCGAGGGCGTCGATCGCCTCTTCGCGCATGACCCGTTCGGCAACCGGCTCGAGCTCCGCCAGGCCTGACGCTGGCCGCTACACGCGTCTCCGCGCGGTATAAGTAGACGTTATGGACACGCGTCAGCTCGCCGCCTTCTGCGCCGTCGTCGAACGGCGGTCGTTCTCGCAGGCCGCGGAGCGGCTTGGCGTAACCCAGCCGGCGGTCAGCCTTCAGGTGCAGGCGCTTGAGAAGCGGCTCGGAACGAAGCTGCTCGACCGCTCGGGGCGGCGCGTGGAGCCGACCGAGGCCGGGATGCGGCTGTACCGCGGCGCCCAGCGGCTGCTCGCGCTCGAGGAGCAGGTCGTCGCCGACGTTGCCGGCGAGAGCGGCGATGGGCTGAACGGCACCTTCGCGATCGGCGCCTCGACTGGGCCCGGCGGGATCGTCATGGCGCACCTGCTCTGCGAGTTCCAGGGCCGCCATCCCGAGCTTCACGTCGTGCTGTCCGTCTTCGACACCCAGACGGTGGTCGAGCGCGTCGCCGCTCGCGAGCTCGAGCTCGGAGTGGTTGGCGCTGCGCGGCGCCATCGCGGGGTCGGCTTCGAACCGTTCCTCCGTGACGAGGTCATCCTCGCCTGCCCGCCGGACCATCCGTTTGCGGGCCGGACGATCACCCTGGACGAGCTCAAGGCCGACCGGCTGATCGTCATGCAGGACGGGGCGGGCGTCCGTCAGCTGATCGAGGACGAGCTTCGTGCGATCGGCGTGCGGCTGCGCGACCTCGGCGTGATGCTCGAGCTCGGGCTGCAGGAGTCGGTCTCGAGCGCCGTGCGGGCCGGCTACGGCGTCACGTTCATCTCACGCACATCGGTCGAGGCCGACCTGGCCGCGGGGCGGCTAGCCGAGGCGCGCGTCGAGGGCCTCGAGCTGCAGCGCGACGTCTACCTCGTTCGTGCGACGGGTCGTGCCGAGACGCGAGCCGCGCACGCCTTCGTCGAGTTCGCGCGCGAACGGCTCCCGTGATCGTTCGCTGGTCGCGGTTCGAGCTGCCTGACGTCCTCGCCGAGGTCGGTGTCGCGCGCCCGTTCCTGGTCGCGAGCGAGCGCTGGGCCAACTTTCTCGAGCTGCCGTTCGTCGGTCGCTGGACGGAGGTGCCGTCTCACGAGATCGCGGTCTCGGGCGACGCCGACGGGCTCGTCGCGCTCGGCGGCGGCTCGGCGATCGATACGGCGAAGGCGGCCTCGGCGCAGACGGGTCTCCCGCTCGTCTCGATCCCGACGACCTACTCCGGCTCGGAGTGGACAGGCTTCTTCGGCCGCCGATCACCCGACCGGCGCATGGTGGGCGGCGGCGGGGGAGCAAACCTCGCGGGGATCGTCTACGACGTGATGCTCACCTTCGGTCTGCCGCGCGCCGAGACCGTCGGGACCGCGATGAACGCGCTTGCTCACTGCGCAGAGGCGCTCTACGGCCAGACGAGCGCCGAGAGCGACGCCCTCGCGCTTGCCGGGGCGGAGCGCATCGCCAACGCCCTCCCAGTCGTCGTTGCAGATCCCGGCGATGTCGATGGGCGCATCGAGCTTCTCAAGGGCGCGGCCGATGCCGGCCACGCCCTGTCGCTTGCCGGGCTCGCGCTCTCCCACGCGATCGCGCAGGTCATCGGCGGCTCCTACGGGATCTCGCACGGTGCGATGAACGCCCTGAGCCTGCCGCCGGCCCTACGCTTCAACGTCGCGGTCGTACCCGACGCTGTCGCCCGGTTTGGCACTGCGATCGGTGCCGAGGCCGACCCCGCAGCGAAGCTCGAGGAGCTCGCACGTCTCGGCGGGTTTGGTGGCCTCGGGTCATACGGCGTCCCCGGGGACGATCTGCCTCGGCTGGCCGCGGAGATCGCTGCACGACCCGGCAACGGAATGAACCCGCGTCCTGCGACGCAGGCGGAGATCGAGCAGATGCTTCGCTCGATCTACGAATAAGCAAGCGCTATTAGTTGCATTAGGCGTTTCGGGTAGAGTTTGGGCAGTGTCCACGGCTGCGCCCTTTGACGTGCTCGTGATCGGCAGCGGCGCTGCCGGACTCGCCGCCGCGGTCTCTGCCGAGCGAGCCGGTGCGCGTGTGGCCATTGCGACGAAGGGATCGCTCCAGGCGTGCAACTCCGCGAAGGCGCAGGGCGGGATCCAGGCCGCAGTTGGTCCGGATGACTCGCCCGAGCAGCACGCCGCCGACGTCCTCGCCTCCTCGCACGGCACCGCCGATCTCCGCCTCGTCGAGGTACTCACCGGCGAGGGGCCCTCTGCCATCCACTGGCTCGAGGAGCTCGGCGTCGAGTTCAACCGCGAAGAGGGCGGCTACCGGCTCGCTCGCTGTGGCGGCGCGACCGCGAAGCGGCTCCTGCAGGTCGGCGATCGCACCGGTCACGCGCTCACGAAGGGTCTCCGCGACGCCTGGGAGGGCGGCGCAGGCGCCTCGTTCGAGAACGCCCCGCTCATCTCGCTCGAACCGCGCGACGGCTCCTGGCGAGCAGTCTGCGGCGACGAGGCGATCGATGCCACCACCGTGATTCTCGCCGCTGGCGGCCGCTGCTTCGCCGAGGCCGAGGTACGCCGCGAGCTCTCAACGAACCACCCGAACGCCACCGGCGAGGTGACCCGGATCGCTCTGGACATTGGCGCTGAGGCCCGCGACCTCGACGCGCTCCAGTACCACCCAAACGGCGGTGCCTGGCCTGCCAACCAGCAGGGCTACGCGATCCCAGAGACCACCCGCGCCTACGGCGCAGTCCTCCTGAACGCCGACGAGGAGGAGTTCACCGACTCCCTCGGCCCGCGCGACGTCGTCTCGCAGGCGATCCTCGACGAGGTCGCCAAGGGCAAGGGCGTCCAGACACCCGACGGGCGCCCCGCCGTCTACCTCGACACCACCCGCATCCCGGCTGCCGACGCCGAGGTTTCGCTGCCATACATGCTGCGCCGCTACCGGGCTGCAGGCATCGACCCGCTCACCGAGAAGATCCTCACCTACCCTGTCCTCCACTACCAAAACGGCGGTCTCGTGATCGACACGGACGCTGAAACGACGCTCGAAGGGCTGTACGCCTGCGGCGAGATCGCCGGGGGAACCCACGGTCGCAATCGCATGATGGGAAACAGCCTGCTCGAGTGCGTCGTCTTCGGCAGGCGTGCCGGCCGCGCGGCGGCAAGGAAGGCAGCATGACCTCAGTCATCACCGATCTCCAGGGCACCGTCGAGGATGCTGCTGCGCAGCTGTACGTCTCGGCGCTGAAGGACATCCCGCAGGACCTCCGCGACGCCCTCGCGGCGGCTCGCCTACGCGAGACCTCCGTTCCGGGCAAGCGCGTCCTCGAGACGATCCACCGCAACGTCAACATCGCCGACAACGAGAAGAACCTCGTCTGCCAGGACACGGGCATCGCGGTCTACCACTGCCGCGTTGGCGAGGGCTTCCCGCTCCACCCGGCCCGGATCTACGAGGGCCTGCGCACCGGCACGGCCCGCGCGACCGTCGAGCATCCGCTCCGCTCGAACGCCGTACACACGATCACCCGCGAGAACACCGGCCCGAACATCGGGTACCGCCTGCCGATCGTCCACTGGGAGTTCATCTCCGACTGGGACGGCCTCGACGTTAAGTGTGTGCCGAAGGGCTCGGGCTCGGAGAACATGAGCTTCCTCAAGATGTGTATTCCGGCCGACGGGGTCAACGGGATCAAGCGCTTCGTGCTCGAGTCGATCGTCGGTGCCGGCGGCAAGCCGTGCCCGCCCGGGATCGTCGGCGTCGGCATCGGCGGCTCCGCCGACTACGCGATGCACCTCGCCAAGGAGGCGATCATGCGTCCGATCGGTACCCGCAACGCCGATCCGCTCGTCGCCGAGCTCGAGGACGAGCTCTACGGCCTGCTCAACGAGACGGGCATCGGCCCGATGGGCCTCGGCGGCGACGTCACCGTCCTGCAGTGCCACATCGAGCACGCCGACACGCACATGACTCTCAACCCCGTTGCGGTCAACTACCAGTGCTGGGCCGCGCGCCGCGCGAGCGCCCACATCAGTGCCGCCGGCGACATCGTCTACGACCGGGAGGCGTGATGGCAAATCACACCGTCACATTTCCAATCACCGACCCGCAGGAGATCCTCAAGCTCCGCGCGGGCGACGAGGTCACGGTGCAGGGCCACATCATCGGCATCCGTGACCGCACGCAGATCCGCATCTTCGACCAGGGGATCGAGCCGCCGATGGACATCGCCGGCGCGTTCCTCCTCCACACGGCCCCGAACGTCCGCAAGCTCGGGCCCGGCAAGTACGAGAAGATCTGTATCGGCACCACGACGAGCGCCCGCATGGTGCGCTTCACCGAGGGCCTCGGGAGCCAGTACGGCGTCCGGGCGATCTGCGGCAAGGGCGGGTTTCCCGACGAGGCGATCGAGCCGATGCAGCGACTCGGGATGGTCTACTTCGCGATCGTCGGCGGCGCTGCGGCGCTCGAGACGACCCAGATCGAGGAGATCGAGGAGGTCGCCTGGGAGGAGCTCATGCCCGAGTGCCTCTGGAAGTTCCGGGTCAAGGACTTCGGCCCGTTGACCGTCGGGATCGACGCCCACGGCAACTCGCTCTACCACGACGTTCAGGCTGCCGCGAACGTGAAGCTGAAGGAGATCTTTGCCCGCTTCTAGTTTCGACCTCGGTCTGCTGCCGCGTCACGGCGGCCTCACCCATGTGATCGACAAGGGCCTGGGGCCTCGTGGGTGGGAGGACGTCCTCGAGACGTCCGGGGACTTCATCGACATCGTCAAGCTCGGCTGGGGCACTGCCTACGTGACGCCGAACCTGAGCCGCAAGCTCGACGTGCTCGCGGGCAAGAAGGTCGTGATCGGCGGGACGTTCTGCGAGGCGGTCATCGCCCGTGGCAAGGTCGAGGAGTACAAGAGCTGGCTCAACGAGCTAGGACTGACGCACGTCGAGATCTCCGACGGGGTGATCGACCTGCCGCGCGAGCGCAAGCTCGAGCTGATCGCCGACTTCGCCCGCGACTTCACCGTCCTCTCCGAGGTCGGCTCCAAGGACTCGTCGGTCGAGTACACCGCGGCGCAGTGGACGCAGTGGCTGCGCGAGGAGCTCGACGCTGGCGCCTGGAAGGTCATCACCGAGGCGCGCGAGGGCGGCACCGCCGGCATCTTCGACTCCTCCGGCGGGATGCGCACTGAGCTGATCGGCGAGATCGCCGGGGCCATCGGCCTCGAGAACGTCATCTTCGAAGCCCCGACCAAGTCGGCGCAGGCCTGGTTCGTGAAGAGCTTCGGCTCCGAGGTGAACCTCGGAAACATCCCACCGGACGAGGTGATCCCGCTCGAGACGCTCCGTCTCGGTCTCCGCGGGGACACGTTCAAGGAGGTGTTGCTGCGTGAGCACCACGACGTTTCAGCTTCCTGACGCCACCGCCGTCGAGGCGATGGGAGCGCGGGAGATCCTCGCGCTGCTCCTCGCCGGGTTCCCCGGCCGCGTCTCGCTCGCCTGTTCCTTCCAGAAGGAGGAGACGGTGCTGCTCGACATGCTGCTTGCCATCGATCCGAAGGCGCGCGTGTTCGCGCTCGATACCCATGTCCTCTTTCCCGAGACCTACGCCGTCTGGCGCGAGGTCGAGCGCCGCTACGGGATCAAGGTCGAGGTGTACGAGGGTCAGTCGCTCGGCCGCCAGGCGGCGATCCACGGCGAGAAGCTCTGGCTGACGAAGCCCGACCTCTGCTGCGCGATCCGCAAGGTCGAGCCGCTCGGCCGTGCCCTCGGCGATCTCGACGCGTGGATCACCGGACTTCGCCGCGACCAGTCCCCGACGCGGGCCGACGCACCGAAGCTCCTCTGGGACGAAAAGTACGGCCTCTGGAAGGCAAACCCGCTTGCCGACTGGGACGACGAGCGCTGCTTCGCGTACATCAAGGAGCACGAGCTTCCCTACAACGAGCTTCACGACCGCGGCTACTCCTCGATCGGCTGCACGCACTGCACCAAGCCGGGAGCCGGCCGCGAAGGGCGCTGGGCCGACCAGGAGAAGACGGAGTGCGGCCTGCACGTGGTGCAGCAATGAGCGGCTTCGTGCTGTGGCTGACCGGCCTCTCCGGTGCCGGCAAGTCGACCATCGCCGCGCTCGTCGAGCGCGAGCTCGAGCAGCGAGGCGTGCTCGTTGAGCGGCTCGACGGCGACGTGGTGCGCGAGCATCTCTCGCGCGACCTCGGCTTCTCCAAGGAAGATCGCGACACCAACGTCGCCCGCATCGGGTGGGTCGCAAGTCGGGTGGCACGTGCCGGCGCAGGCGTGGTCGTCTCGGTGATCTCGCCGTATGCCGACGGACGCAACCGCGCCCGGGTGCTCACCGAGGAGCACGTGACGTTCGTCGAGGTCTACGTCGCGACCTCGCTCCAGGAGTGTGCGCGTCGTGACCCGAAGGGGCTCTACAAGAAGGCCTACTCGGGCGAGATCCCGGAGTTCACCGGCGTCTCCGACCCGTACGAAGAACCTGCCGATCCCGAGATCCGGGTCGAGACCGAGGGCCGCACGCCCGAGGAGTCAGCCCGGATCGTCATCGCACGGCTCGAAGAGCTCGGGCTGCTATCCGAGGAGGTCACGGTATGAGTGCCGTCGCACGTCCGTTCACGCTCTCGCACCTCGACGAGCTCGAGGCCGAGGCGATCCACATCATGCGCGAGGTTGCAGCGGAGCGCGAGCGCCCCGTGCTGCTCTTCTCCGGCGGCAAGGACTCGATCATCCTGCTGCGTCTCGCAGAGAAGGCCTTCCGGCCCGGGAAGTTCCCGTTTCCCTTCATGCACATCGACACGGGGCACAACTTCCCCGAGGTGATCGAGTACCGCGACCGCCGCGCTGCCGAGCTTGGCGAGCGGCTGATCGTGGCGAGCGTCCAGGAGTCGATCGACAAGGGGCGTGCGGTCGAGCAGACAGGCCCGCGCGCCTCGCGCAACCAGTTGCAGACCGTCACGCTGCTCGATGCGATCGAGGAGCACGGCTTCGACGCGGCGATGGGCGGGGCCCGTCGCGACGAGGAGCGCGCCCGGGCGAAGGAGCGCATCTTCAGCTTCCGCGACGAGTTCGGCCAGTGGAACCCGCGCGCGCAACGCCCCGAGCTGTGGAACCTCTACAACGGTCGCATCCGCAAGGGCGAGCAGATCCGGGTCTTCCCGATCTCGAACTGGACGGAGCTCGACGTCTGGCAGTACATCGCCCGCGAGCAGCTCGAGCTGCCGTCGATCTACTTCACCCACGACCGTGAGGTCTTCCGGCGCGACGACATGCTCTACGCCGTCTCGTCCTACGTGGAGCGGCTCCCGGGCGAGGATCCGTTCGTCGCATCTGTGCGCTTCCGCACGGTCGGCGACATGACCTGCACCGGCGGTGTGCTCTCGCACGCCTCGACGATCGACGAGGTCGTGAGCGAGATCGCTGCGACTCGCATCACCGAGCGCGGCGAGACGCGGGCCGACGACCGTGCCAGCGAGGCTGCGATGGAGGACAGGAAGCGCGATGGCTACTTCTAGGCGGAACCCGGCCCCAGGCGGCCACGAAGGAGGCGCACGATGACCGGCACGTCCGACACCATGATGCGGGCCGAGCTGCTGCGGCTCGTCACGGCGGGCTCCGTAGACGACGGCAAGTCGACGCTGATCGGCCGGCTGCTCTACGACACGAAGCAGATCCTCGCCGACACGCTCGAGCAGATCGAGGAGTCCTCGCTGCGGCGCGGCGACGGCTACGTCAACCTGGCGCTCCTCACCGACGGCCTCCGGGCCGAGCGTGAGCAGGGCATCACGATCGACGTCGCGTATCGCTCGTTCGTGACGCCGCGGCGGCGCTTCCAGCTCGCCGACGCTCCCGGTCACGTCCAGTACACGCGCAACATGGTCACCGGTGCCTCCACAGCTGACGTCGCAGTGATCCTGCTCGACGCCCGCAAGGGAGTCGTCGAGCAGACCCGCCGTCACTCCTACATCGCCGCGATCCTCGCGATCCCGCACGTGATCGTCGCCGTCAACAAGATGGACCTCGTCGACTACTCGGCTGAGCGGTTCGCCGAGATCGAAGCCGACCTGAAGGATCTCTCGGCGCGGCTCGGCCTTCACGACGCGCTCGCGATCCCGATGTCCGCGCTCGACGGCGACAACGTCGTCGACCGTGGCACGTCGATGCCCTGGTACGAGGGGCCAACGATGCTCGAGCATCTCGAGTCGATCGAACTCGCGGGTGACCGTAACCTCGCCGAGCGGCGCTTTCCCGTGCAGTGGGTGATCAGGCCGATGACGGCCGAGCATCACGACTACCGCGGCTATGCAGGCTCCGTCGCGGGAGGCATCTGGCGTCCCGGCGACGAGGTCGTCGTGCTCCCGTCCGGCCGACGCAGCAAGGTCGCTTCGATCGACACGCTCGAAGGTGAGCTCGAGCTCGCGATGCCGCCGCAGTCGGTCACGATCCGCCTCGAGGACGACATCGACGTGGGCCGGGGCGACATGCTCGCCGATCCGGCGAACCCGCCGATCGTCGCCCGCAACCTCACCGCGGAGCTCTGCTGGATGAGCGAGAAGCCGCTCGAGCCGCGTATGAAGCTCACGATCAAGCACACGACCCGCTCGGTCAGGGCGATCGTCGAGGAGCTCGTCTCGGTGGTTGACATGGAGACGCTCGCGGATCGCACCGCACCCGAGCGCCTCGAGCTGAACGACCTCGGCGTCGTCAAGATCCGGCTCGCCGACCCGCTCGCGGTCGACCCGTACGCGCGCAACCGGGCGACCGGTGCGTTCATCCTGATCGACGACGCGACGAACGACACCGTCGCAGCCGGCATGGTGATCGAGGCCTCATGACGACTCCGCCGGTTCGTCTCGCAGATCCCTACCGCGACCTGAACGTGATCGACTCGCACGCGCCGCGGTTCAACCAGACGTTCGTCGGCCTCGTCGCGGTGCTCGGCGCCGCGACCGGCTGGTGGTGGCTCTTCGCGCTCCTGGCGCTCCATCTCGGCACCGGACTCACGTTCGGCCGTCGCTTCTGCCTCACCTGCGTCGCCTACTTCGCGTTCATCCAGCCGCGCTTCGGCGAGGGGCCGCTCGAGGACTCTCGCCCGCCCCGTGCAGCCAACCTGATCGGCTTCGGGGTGCTCGCCGCCTCGTCACTCGCATACGTGCTCGGCCTCGACGGGGTCGGCCTCGGTCTTGGGATCCTCGTCTCGGTTCTTGCCTTGCTCGCCGCCGTGACCGGGTTCTGCACCGGCTGCGAGGCGTACAAGCTCGGCCGCCGGCTCACCGGTAAGCCGTTCGTCTCCTGCCCGATCCCCGGATATCGCCCTTGACCTGGGAGTTCACCCTCACCGGGCTGCTCATCGGCGTGCTCGTCGGGATGACGGGGATGGGCGGCGGCTCGTTGATGACGCCGATCCTGATCCTCCTGTTCGGCTTCAACGCCAAGGTCGCCGTTGGCACGGACATCCTCCACGGGGCGATCTTCAAGTCGTTCGGGGCCGTGCACCACCGCCGGCTCGGCACGGTGCACGCGCGGCTCGCAGGCTGGATGCTGCTCGGCTCGGCGCCGATGTCGCTGTTTGGTGTTCAGGTTGCCAATCGGGTCGGCGACCACAGCATGACTTCGCTGCAGAAGATCGTCGGCGGCGCCTTGATCGTCGGTGGTCTCGGCTTCCTCGCGAGGATGCTCGTCAAGAACCGGGGCAGCGACGCGCCGTTCCACCTGCAGCCACGCGACCGGATGCTCGCCGTCCTGATCGGTGCGATCGGCGGCTTCGTCGTCGGGCTCACCTCGGTCGGCTCCGGCACGTTCTTCGGCCTCGCGATGCTGTTTGCCTATCCGCTCACGGCGCAGAAGATGGTCGGGACCGACCTCTTCCACGCGGCCGTTCTGCTCTGGGTCGCGGGGATCTCGCACCTGATCCACGGCGATGTGAACGGGCACGCGATGCTCTGGCTGCTGACCGGATCGATCCCGGGTGTTCTCGTCGGATCCCATCTGTCGATCCGGGTGCCGGAGCGCGAGCTGCGGATCTCGTTCGGGTTCATCCTGCTGCTCTCGGGGCTGAAGCTCGTCTCGTTTCCACAGGCGAACTACGTGATCGCTGTCTCACTCGGCGTGGGCGTGGTCGTGCTGGTTGCCTGGGTCACGCATCAGGTGCGCGCGCACCGTGCGGCAGCACGCAGCCTGTTACGAGACGCGGCGTAGAATCGACCGGGCCGTGGCCCGGGTCATCTCGACCGCTTTCTGTGTGGCGCTTCTGGCGGCGACGGCGGGCGCCTTCACGCTGACCGAGGGCGCCAAGACCGAGCTCTCACCGATCTACGGGACGGACGTTCCGCACAACGTCTTCTCGCCTGCCTGTCGCTGCGCAACGGCAACCGTGCCGATCGGCTTTCGACTTCGCAAGGCCGATCGGCTGACCATCTGGATGGTGCGAGGTGACGAGCGGGTTGCGACGATCGTCTCGGGCCGTGCCTACTTGCGCGGACTCGTGTCGCTTCAGTTCACCGGCCGTGACGGGCGCGCCGTGTTGCCCGAGGGGATCTACTACCCGGTCGTCCATCTCGCACAGCAGCATCGGACGATCACCCTGCCGAACCCGGTCGAGATCGATACGACGCCGCCACGGTTCGTGAGCTTCCGCCACTTCCAGGCCGTGCAGACGATCTCGCCCGACGGGGACGGCGCCGGCGATGTGTTCACGGTGCGCTACTCGCTCGACGAGAAGGCCCACGCCGTCCTGCTTGTCGACGGGAAGCAGGTCTGGTTCGCGCGACGCGCACTCCGCGGCGCCGCCTCCTGGAACGGCAAGCTCGGCGGTCGCGTCGCGTTGCCGGGGCAGACGCACGTCGTGACGATGCTCGCCGAGGACGAGGCGGGCAACCGCTCCAAGCCGGTCGAGGTTGCGCGCGTCAAGGTTCGCTACGTGGCGCTCGGGCGCACGCGCGTGGCGGTCGGTCCCGGCCAGCCGTTCGAGGTCTCGGTGTCAGCCGACGCCCCGACCGTCTCGTGGCTTCTCGCCGGCGTTCGTGGGACGAGCCGCTCGCACACGCTGCACGTGCAGGCGCCCGCCAGTCCGGGGACGTACACGCTCTTTGTGAGCGTCGGCTCCCACGCGGCGAGCGCCGTCGTGGTGGTCGGATGAACACGCTCGGCCATCTCGGCGGGGCTCTCGGCTGTCTCGGTCTTGCTGCGCTCATCCTCGCACGGTCGCGCACCTGGCGCATCGGCGGGCTGCTCGCCTGGGCCGCCGGCTGCGCATCGCTTGCGCTCTGGCTTGCGCCCTCGGGGCACCATCGGCTCTTCGCGGCAGCCGCCGTGGTCGGCGTGCTTGCCGCAGGCGGGCTCGCGTGGATCTTCGTCCGCGTGCCGTGGCTACTCGCCGTCGCCGTCCTTGCCTGCGCGCCGGCTCGGATTCCGGTCACGGTGGGTGCGACCCAGGCGAACCTCCTCCTGCCGATGTACCTCATCGTCGCGGCAGCGCTTCTCGTGCTCGCGTGGGAGCTCTTCGGCGATGACCTCCGCTCGCGCGAGCTCGGCGCGCTCGCCTACCCGCTCGCGCTCTTCATCGGGTGGGCGGGCATGACGTTCCTCTGGTCGGGTGATCGCCGGGAGGGCGCCATCTACCTCCTGTTCTTCGTGCTGCCGTTCGGGCTGCTGGCGGTGTGCCTTGCGCGGCTGCGGTTCAGCCTCCGCTTCGTCGGTGCGCTCGGAGCCCAGCTCGGTGTGATGGCGCTTGCGTTCGCCGCTCTCGGCGGCTGGCAGTACGTCACGAGGACGATCTACTGGAACCCGAAGGTCAAGGTCGACAACGCCTACACCCCGGTGAGCTGGTTCTACCGCGTCAACTCGATCTTCTACGACCCGTCGATCTACGGACGCTTTCTCGTCGTCGCCATCGCGGTCGGGCTCGTCGCCGTCCTCTTCGGTCCGCGCCGCGCGGCCTGGCCGGCACTGCTCGGCGTGAGCGCGATCTGGGCCGGACTCGTGCCGTCGTTCTCCCAGTCGAGCTTCGTTGCGCTCTCGGCCGCGATCGTCGTCGGCCTCACCGTGCTGTGGCGTCGGCGGGCGATCGTCCCGCTTGCCGTGGCGGCGATCGCGCTCGTCCTTGTGACGCTCGGCGTGCCACAGGCGCGGCACCGTCTCCTGGGTGCCGGTGGGCTCTCGCATGCAACGAGCGGGCGATCTGGCCTCGTCTCGAACGGGCTGCGGCTTGCGCTCCACCATCCGGTCGGCGGCGTCGGCGTCGGTGACTTCCAGCACGCCTACGGGCAGCAGGAGCACCTGCGCGGATTCCGGCCAAAGAAGGCGGCGTCCCACGACACACCCGTCACCGTCGCAGCCGAGATGGGCCTCCCGGGGCTTGGCCTGCTCGCCTGGCTGCTCGTCGCGGGGTTCGGGCTGCCGTTCCGGCGAAATGCGGGTGTGACCGCAACCGAGCGCGTGCGGCTCGCCTTCGGACTAGCCTTGGTTGCGATCGTGGTGCACTCGCTCTTCTACAACGCCCTCTTCGAGGATCCGCTCTTCTGGTCGCTGCTCGCGCTCTGCGCGGTCGCGGTGCGGGAGGAGACGCTGTGACGCTCGGTTGGAAGCGCGCGCTCGTGCTCGCGCCGCACACCGACGACGGCGAGTTCGGCTGCGGCGGAACGATGGCGCGGCTGGTCGATGAGGGCGCGGAGGTGCGCTACGTCGCGTTCTCGATCGCGACCCGGTCGCTGCCGGAGGGGTTCGCCCCCGACACGCTCCGCCATGAGGTTGCCGCGGCGACCGCCGAGATCGGGATCGCCCCCGAGAACCTGACGGTCCACGACTTCGACGTCCGCACCTTTCCCGATCACCGCCAGGAGATCCTCGAGCTGCTGATCGAGATGTGGAACGACTGGCAGCCCGACGTGGTGTTCCAGCCGTCGCTCCACGACATCCACCAGGACCACCAGGCGATCGCCGCCGAAGGCCTCCGCGCCTTCAAGCGCACGACGATCCTCGGGTACGAGATCCCCTGGAACAACTTCGACTTCGCCTACCAGGCGTACTTCGCGCTCGACAAGTCCCACATCGAGCGCAAGGCCGCGGCGCTCTCGAAGTACGCCTCGCAGCAGCACCGGCGCTACGCCGAGCCCGAGTACGTCTGGAACGTCGCCCGCACGCACGGCATCAACGTGAACCGCGAGTACGCCGAGGTGTTCCAGGTGTACCGCGTCGTCGCCTAGCGGGCGACGATCTTCGCGACGGCCTTGTCGGTCACGGTCGTTCCGCCGACGACGCAGCTCGCCGTGAGCGACCACGATCCGCTCCGCAGCTTCGATCCGAGGTGGCCGGGGAAGAGCACGTTGCCATTCCGTTTCGCGGCAGTCGCCTTTCCCAGGTCGACCTTCTTCGCTCCCTGCGTTGCGGCGGCCTTGCAGGCGGCTCCAGGAGCCGTCGCGGCGTGGAGTGCGTAGCTCCCACCGACCGTGACATGCGGCGGCACGATCAGCGCGACGCTCGGCGCTCCGGCCTTCAGGTGCAGGTGCATGGCGGAGCTCCTCGCGAGCGTGCCGAACATCGCCCCAGTGGGGAGACCGGTCGGGATGCCGCTTGGGATCGACGGAATCGAACCGCCGGACGGGATCGACGAGGTCGAGGGGATCGCCCCGGCGGGGGTGTGGCCGGCGAAGGAGAACTCCTGGTACTCGGTGAACGAGCCGCCGCCGTTTGCCCGGGCAAAGTCGCCCGTTCCCGCCACGACGGTGACGGTGAACTCGCCGCGGAAGAAGCCCGTCGACGGGCTGGCGAGCCCGATCGTCGAACGTCCCTCAAGCGTGCCGTTGAGGGCTGTTCCGCCACCGAACGCCATCGCCCACGAGCACGGCTGGCTGCCGATGCCGGCCAGGGAGATCACCTGGTCACCGCTCACGCCGGTCGCGCTCACATCAACCGTCACGGTGCCGGTGACCGAGATGTCCCAGTCGCACGTCATCGCGAAGGTGCCCGACTTCGCCTCCGAGAGCCACGTTGCCGAGCCGTTCATCGTGACGCCGCTCTCGCGGTAGCTGTACTCGAGGGGGCACTTGATCGTGAACGGCGGCCTGCTCGAGGTGCTCGGCATCTGGCAGTTCAGCCCGTCGGTCGGGACGTTGCCGATGTTCGGTGGCCCGCCCTGCAGCGAGACCGCGATGTCGGTCTGCGCCGGGATGTCGAGTGAGACTGCAGAGAGATGGCGGCCACCCGGCGCGCCCGCGACGGCCAGGAGGGCGAAAGCCGCGACACCGCAGAACGCGCTGAGTGGCCGAAGTGGCGCCATGCCGACATCCAACACCCCGCGGCGCGAATGCGAATCGGGGCGCGTCCCGATCGACGTTGCTCAAACTCCGAAGCGCCTCCGGCCAGGGAGAGCTTCGACCCGCGCTCCTAGGTCGTGAAGCCGATCTTCGCGTGCGCGCCGTCGCAGAAGGGCTTGTTGGACGACTCGCCGCAGCGACACAGCGCCGTCTTCGTGCCCTGCCAGCGGCGCTCGCCGTGGCCGGTCACGAGCGTGACGTTCCCGACGACGAGGTACGGGCCGTTCGGGCGGGAGGCAATCGCAAGCTCGCCGCCGGGCGACGCGAAGCCATCGCCACTTGAGCCGATCGCGCCTCGGTCGACGAAGCCGTCCTTCTCATGGCTGCCATCACAGAAGGGCTTGCGAGCTGAGTGACCGCAGCGGCAGAGCGCCGCCCGCGTGGTGATTCCTGGCATGTCGTCTGGCGCGTCGTCGATGCGCAGATCGCCACGGACATACAGCGGGCCGTTGTTTGCAACAACGATCGTGTTCTCGGTTGGCGGACGTTCGGCGGCGGGACCATCAGCCTTCGGCGCGTACGAGAGCGCGCCGGTCGGGCAGCGGGCGACGACGTCGGCGATCTCGTCTGCGGTGGCCTGATCGGGATCGCCCCAGGGCTTGCGGCCGCGCACGAACAGCTCACCCTGCGCGCGTGAGCACTCCGAGACGTGAATGCAGAGCCGCCCGTCCCAGGAGACCTCGGCCGCCTCGCCGGAATAGGTGAATACCTCGCGTGTCTCGTCGCTCATGCCAACCTCTCCTCTCGTTGCGCCCGCCCCATCGTGCCAGCGGCAGGGCCGCTGAGCGCGAGGGAGCGGCTCAGCGCTTGGTGTCGGCCGCGCTCTGCGTCGGTGCCTGCAAGAGCGTGCGGATCGCATCGCGGAACGCGTGCGGGTTGGCGGAGTTCTGCTCACGCCACTCACGCTCGGCGAGGTAGCCCGGCAGGTACTTGAGACTCACCTGGTGGTAGTCGCCTGCGAGTCGGCGGTCGGCGACCATCCCGCCGACATCTGCCCGTCGCTCGAACGTGTGGCCGGCGAGCCCCGACCGGATCCGGTGGCCGATCGACCAGGCGGTCTTGTAGGTCACGCCGATCGCCTTCGCGAGCCGATGCGCAGGGAAGCCATCCTCGGACTCGACGATCAGCCCGACTGCCACAAGCCACTTGCACAGCTGCACGTTCGAGTCGTGAAACACCGTTCCGCTCGTGATGCTGAAGCGATACCGGCAGCCGCGGCAGTCGTGCTGGTTGCGCGAATGCACCGGGACGACCCGGTCGCTGTCGCAGCGAGGGCACTGGATACCGTTCGGCCAACGTAGGTGCTGGAGAAACGCGCGGCAGTTCGCCGCCACGACGTCGGCGTCCTCGATCGCCAGCAGGTCGCGCCAGTCGGCGATCACGGTGGCGTCGGATGTCAAGAGGTCGCTCTGCATCGAAGGTCGCGGGATGTCGCGTGGATTACTACGGAGAACGGCCCAAAACGGTTCACGAGAGCCGCCGATCGACTGCCACCGTTTCCATACGGTCCGGTCATCGCGTTTGCAACCTGGTGCCTCGACACTGCTCTTACCAATCAAGCGACGCCTGTGTTG